>JAFUIW010000117.1 GCA_017473945.1 Methanobrevibacter sp.
ATTCTTTTACTTACTTTTATTTACTAAAATAGAAAGCTTTTTATATGTTCAAATATTAAATAATATTTAAATAGTATATGAAACTTAATTTTTTATGATGAATTTATTACAAGAAGTGAGGTCAATTTTATGAAATTTGATGAACAAGAGTCAATAGAAGACACTCCAACAGAAGAAATAGTCAAACCTGTTGAAGTAAAGTCTGAAACTAAACATATGTTAGATTATGACAACATAAAAAGCTCACAAGATATTGAAGTACCACCTTTATTAATTGACCAAGTTATTGGACATGAAGAGTCCATAGAAACTATTAAAAAAGCGGCAAAGCAAAGAAGGAATGTTTTGCTCATTGGAGATCCTGGTGTAGGTAAATCAATGCTTGCAAAAGGTATGGCACAAATCCTACCGCATGAAACCCTTCAGGATGTTTTAGTTTATCCTAATATGGAAGACAACAACCATCCGCTAGTAAGAACTGTTCCTGCAGGTGAAG
Organism: Methanobrevibacter sp.; assembly: GCA_017473945.1. Lineage (GTDB taxonomy): Archaea > Methanobacteriota > Methanobacteria > Methanobacteriales > Methanobacteriaceae > Methanocatella. The sequence goes on from JAFUIW010000117.1 coordinate 497, forward strand.
GTAAAAAAATTGTTAAAGCAACAAAAGGATCTGCAAGAGGTCATGAAGAAAGAAAAACAATCATTACAATGTTTGCTATTGGTGGAATTTTAGTAATCGGATTTATGTATGGTAGATTACTGGAATCAATTATCGCTGCTGCTTTAATCTTACTTATATCAATACAAATCAAACCTAAAACCAATAACATGTCTCCAAAATTATTGGTTAACAATGAAGAGTCCAGATTTGCTCCATTCATGGATGCAACAGGTGCTCATGCAGGTGCACTTTTAGGGGACGTACGTCACGACCCATACCAATCAGGGGGATTAGGAACTCCTGCACATGAACGTGTGGAAGCAGGTATGATTCTCAAGGCTAACCGTGGAGTTTTATACATTGATGAAATCGGTACAATGAGTATGAAAACCCAGCAAGAGCTACTATCTGCTATGCAGGAAAAGCAATATGCAATAACAGGTCAAAGCGAAAACTCAAGTGGTGCAATGGTAAGGTCCCAGGCAGTACCATGTGACTTTGTGCTTGTAGCATCAGGAAACCTTCAGGTATTGGAAGGAATGCACATTGCAATGAGATCCAGAATCAGAGGATACGGTTATGAAGTATTCATGAAAGATTACATGGACGATACAACTGAAAACAGAGAAAAACTAGTTCAGTTTGTAGCACAAGAAGTCAAAAACGACGGAAGAATTCCGCACTTTGCACCAGATGCACTTGATGAAATTATCATGGAAGCTAAAAGAAGATCTGGTAAGCAGGATGCATTGACCTTAAGATTAAGAGACCTTGGTGGACTTGTAAGATCTGCAGGGGATGTGGCTATTGAAAAAGGTGCAGACCTTGTAACTGCAGATCATGTCGTTGAAGCAAAAAGATTTGCAAGAACTTTAGAACAGCAAATTGCCGACAGGTCAATTATCCAAAGAAAAGACTACAGTATGGTATCTGCTGAAGGTGGAAGAGTCGGTCTTATTAATGGTCTTGCGGTCATTGGTGATAGAAGCGGAATTGTTTCACCAATTGCAGCTGAAGCTGCACCAACACAATCCAAAAACGGCGGTCAAATCATCGCTACTGGTAAACTTGGTGAAATCGCTCAGGAATCTGTTCAAAACGTCAGTGCATTGATTAAGAAATACACTAACAAGGACATTTCAGATTATGACATTCACATTCAGTTCATCCAAACCTATGATGGTGTTGAAGGTGACTCAGCTAGTGTAAGTATCGCTACTGCTGTGATTTCAGCTGTCGAAGAGATTCCAATTGATCAGACTGTGGCATTGACCGGTTCACTTAATGTTCGTGGAGATGTAATGCCTATCGGTGGGGCAACAGCTAAAATCGAAGCTGCTGCTGAAGCTGGAATGAAAAAGGTATTGATTCCTAAATCCAACTTGAAAGATGTCATGATTGAGAAGAAATACGAAGACATGATTGAAATCATTCCAACTGAAACTTTAAGTGATGTATTGGAAAATATCTTAATCAGCGGTTCCAAAAAGGACAAACTCATAGAAAAAATGAAAAACATTGGTTCCAGAGTTGCTGAAAAAGTTCCGCAAACAACAATCAATAATCCAACTACTAACTAAATTGGATTATTTTTTCCTTTATTTTTTTAAAAAGCTTCTTTTTTTTAATTATTTTTTCAAATTGATAATTTTTATATATGATATGATAATAATATATTTATCATGGTTAGTTTTTTTAAATTTAATATGGCAAAAGTATCTGGTAAAGTTGCATGTCAGCTTGCCAAACATGGTCCTGGAAGCGGTGGAACCTATCCGGGTCATGTTTTTACAAAGGTAGGTGGTCAGGAGTCCATTTCCAAATTGGCTTCTGATTTGAAAATAGGTTCAGTATTAATTACCGGAACAAATGGTAAGACAACTACTACAACACTTCTTATCAAATTGATGTCAAAGGACATTCAGATTAGAAGAAGTTATGAGAACAATATTTTAAATTCAATTGTAACGGCCCTTTTAAGTCAAAAGGGAGATTTGGGCATTTTTGAATATGGTATCCGTGATATGGCTCATGGTATTCCAGACACTGTTCAAAGGCTGATTAATCCAATTGGTGTTGTATACACTACAATTTCACAGGAACACACTCAGGTTGCTGGTGTTAAAAACCCTTTTGAATCATATTATGAAGCTAAAAAATTGCTTTCAAAAGGTATGGAAAGAGGAGCTATCGTTTCCAATTGTGATGATCCAAGAACTGCATTTATTGGTGTTGAAAAATCCAGTGATGTTAATGTAAACTATTATGGTATTGCAACAGATGCAATTGAAGACATTGGAGATAACACAATTGAATGCCCTAATTGTGGAAAACAGCTTGATTATTCTCACTTTTACTTGAATCATAGGGGAATTTATACATGTGAATGCGGATTCAAACGTCCTGAACCAAATGTGAAACTGGTCAATATAGAATTCGGTTCAGATAAATGGATTTTGGATATTGAAGGAGACCTATATAACTACGTTGCCAAAAAGAATATTAAATTTAACTTAAAACTAAATGTACCACCTTTCGGTTTCCACAATATTTACAATACCTTGGCTTCAATCACCGCTTATGCAACATTCACTCCAAAAACAGAAAACATCGAAACCACTGTTAAGGATGTCTTCAACAATCTGGACATGTCATTTATTCCTCCGGGAAGGTTTGAAGTGGTTGACATTGGAGGAAAATTCGTTGGATTGGGACAGGGAGACAATGGTGATGCTCTTAAAATCAATGCAATGTTCATGAAACAGTTTGTGGACGCTCCATTGGAATTCATCTATACAACTCCTGATGAAAATGAGGAAGAAATCTTTAATGATCATTTTGAAGTTATAAAAAGCATGAATCCTGACCATGTCATTGTGGTTCCTGGAAGACAGTCGATCAAAAAGGCAGAGGAATATTACAATATCATTAAAGAGGAATATGGTGATGCTGAATTCTACCCGTTAAGTTATGATGAGATGGACGTCAGAATTGAAAGATTGAATGAACTGGCAAGAAATTCAGAATATAAATATGTCATCATGACCGGCTGCGGTGAAGAGCAGGCCATGTGGGAAGAAATCAAAAAGAAAATGATTAATAGATAATTTTACTATCTATTATTTCTTCTATTTTTTTGTAAAAGTCAAAGTCGGATGGTTCTATTTCATTGAATGCAGCATCAATACTGCATCCGCACAAATCGCAGCTGCCGATTATATAGTCTGTCGAATCTTTTTTTATTAGAATTCCAAAAACACGCTCCTTTTCATTTGCATATTTTTCAAATTCATCTTCGGACAGCTTCAGGTTATAGTCTTCGGTTGAGTAGATGTCACATTCATTGATTACTGGGATGAATGCATACATTCCAATGTTAAAAAATACGTTTTCATATTTTAGAATCTTTGAAATCTTTTCTTCGAAACTATCATCACTTTTTATGCCGAATTTGTCAAGTTCCTGAATATTGTTTGAGCCCATGTAGTAATTGTCATGAATCACTGTTGCAACCAAATCTGGGTCTACATAATTATTGCAGGAAGACCTAATATTTTTGATAGTTTCACTGAGATTCATCACAAAACGCCTCGAATTCTTCACATAATGAATGCACCTTGTCAAGATGAGGAATTGATTCTATCCAATCTACAGGTATTTCATCAAAACCATAATAAATTCCAGCAAGTCCTCCGCAAATTGCAGCATTGGTGTCGGTATCTCCACCTAAATTGACTGCATTTAGAACTGCATCTCTATAGTTGTCAGTGGTTTTAAGACAGTAAACAACTGTTTCTATAGTGTCGATGACATATGCTCCACTCAGGATGCCTTCGGAAAAGTCATCTTCAAAAATTCTGTGGAATTCATCAAGTTCAGGTTCATCATTGTAGTGTTCTTTTATTACTTCACAGGCATTATTGATGTGTTCATCGATTGTCAAATCATTTTTAAGCATGGATTTGGCAATTTCCACATATAAAACACATGCAATTTTTGACCTTTCATGACCATGTGTCAGTCCGGAAACATTCTCAATGGTTTCAAAGTCAATATTTGGAATAAATGCCAAAGGTAAAATTCTCATAAGTGATCCGTTTCCGTTGTCATGAGTTGAAGTTCCTCCTGATTCCAATGCTTTTGCACCATCTCTAAATCGTCTAAGGCCTCTAACTGTTGTATTTCCAATGTCAAAGGTTTCGTTATATTGTGAATATTTGTGTTCGAATGCCCAATTGCAAAACTCTCTCATCATGTCTTCATAATCTATTCCTTTTTTGTTGACAATACTTCGCATTGTGGCTATTGTCATTGATGAATCATCAGACCATGTTCCTTTTGGTTGACTGTAAGTTCCGTACTCTCTCATATCTACTACGGGGTCTTCTTCAAGCTCATTTCTTGAATAAAACTCAACTGGAACTCCCAAAGCATCGCCAACTATAAATCCAGTAATTCCGTCTTTAACTTTCATGATTCACTATATGTTTGTTTAAATTAATTAATCTTGGGTAAAAAATAAATTACATTATTTTTAAATATTTCAAAAACAAACTTAAAGCAATGATTTTAAAAACTCAAAACATCACTTTAAGGCCATGGGAAGAAAATGATGCTCGATGTTTATACCATTTTGCCAAAAATCCAAATGTTGGACCAATAGCAGGATGGCCACCTCATGAAAGCATTGAAGATAGCTTAAATATCATAAAAACAGTTTTTTCTAAAAAAGAAACATATGCCATCGTTAAAGATGATGTTGCGATAGGTTGTGTGGGATTGCTTTTCCATCCTGATACAAATCACTGGTGGGGTGAAGGCGCATGTGAGCTCGGATACTGGATAGCTGAGGAGTATTGGGGAAATTCCTATGCAGCCGAAGCGTCAAAAGTATTAATCGACCATGCGTTCAATGACTTAAACGTAAATGTTATATATGCAACATACCGGGTTGAAAACACCCAATCAAAAAGGGTTTTGGAAAAATTGGGTTTTGAATATTATACTGATATGACAAATGAAAACTATCTTCATGAATTTTTTAAAGAAATTGCCATGAAGCTTGAAAAATAATTTATATTAAGAACTCTTAATTTTAACTAATGACAAGAAAATGCAATAACTGTGGATTTGAAAATCAGGATGATTATGACTACTGTGCGAAATGTGGAATTCCTCTAGTTGAAGGCGCTCAGCCTAAACAGTTCTATGTTTACAGGTCACAGGAACCTAAAATCAACAAAAGGAACTTATTGATTACTTATATAGTCACTATATTTTTATCTTGGGGTGGAGTTCTGCTCTGGCTCATTTCAAAATCCACAGGTTTTGTCATGTTCACATTTTTCGGATTTTTCATGCCGTTTTACTTGGTTCAGTCAAAACACCCGCAAATCAAAAAACATGGAATAATACAGGTGGTTATTTCATTGGTCGGTGTGGCTCTTTCTTTTTATCTGATTTTACATAAATAATTAAAAAAAGGGAAATCAGACAGGTATGAACCTGATATTTCCCATTAAAATGTGTATTGGAATTTCTAACGGATTGAATGTACCGCTAGTCATTGCAGTGCTTACCGCATCACCTCTGGACATGGTTCCCTGAACATTGGCGCTTCCAGCATAGCCGTTATATGCATCGTTCGCCCTTATGTTGTCAATCAGACCAGCTCCAAAAATGGCTTCTGCAGCTTCAGGATTTACACTGACAATCATATGTGGCGTAAACTGATATGAATAAGTCATAATATCACGTGCAGCTCCATAAGGGTCATCAGGTGAGTCTTGGTGAATATTATGCAATGTCTGTCCGTTTTCATTAACGGAACTACCAGGATAAATCCAATCAAAACCGCCTAAAGCACTAAATTTAGCAGCCATATCAATTCCAGGGCTTCCTTCAGTTGTATCCTCAGCGATAATTAATATCGGACTTGTTAAAGTAAACAATAAAAACGCAATAATAATTACCACTATTATTCCCAATATTGTTTTTCCTTTACTCATAATTTTTCTTATTGTTCTTTTAATGTATAAATAATTAACTTTTTTAATTACCATTGACAGATATATTCACATATAAAAATTTTGGTGATATTGTGATTATAGGTGGTTCAGCATCTCAAGACTTAGCAGCTCATGTTGCACGTGAACTTGGCGAAGAATTACGTTATGTGGAAACCAAAAAGTTTCCAGATGGTGAAAGGTATATAAGAATAGATGGTGAAATTGAAGATGAGGTAACAATCATACAATCCACTGGATATCCTCAGGACGAAAATTTGATGGAATTGCTGTTCATGATTTCAAATCTGAAAGATTTGGGAGCTAAAAAGGTAAAAGTGGTAGTTCCATACATGGGATATGCAAGACAGGAAAAAAGATTCAATCCTGGAGAAACAGTCTCAGCTAAAATAGTATGTGAATTGATTCAATCTGCAGGAGCAGACGAGTTCATCACATTCAACATCCATGAGGAATGTGTATTGAACTTCTTTGACATTCCAGCCCGCAACATTTCAGCAATGCCTGCAATTGCGGAATACTTGGATAAGAAATTCTTCAAAAAAGGCGGAGACAAACCATTGATTATCGCTCCGGATAAAGGTGCATACGGATTTGCACAGGAAATATCTGAAATCATTGGGTGTGACTGCACATATTTAACTAAAGTGCGTTTAGGTCCTGATAAGGTTGAAACCAAAATTGTTGACGTTAGATGCGACAGTGAAAGTGACAACACAGTTAATGTGGATTCAGTAAAAGGAATGCATGCAATCATCATAGATGACATCATTGCAACAGGTGGAACTATTGTCAATGCAATAAACATTCTGAAGCAGTACGGTGCATCATCAGTCGATGTATGCTGTGTACATCCAATCCTGACCAATAACGGTGCTACAAGAATCTATGCTGCAGGTGCAGGTAAGATTATTGGAACAAACAGTTTATCTTCAGATACTTCACGTGTGTCCATTGCAAAAGCCATTGCAGACGCATTGAGGGATTAAAATGGATAAAGAAGCAATAAAAAAGGAATTACTTGAAATATCCAATAAAATTTTACAAAAATATGAAGAGATGGATGTAGTGGAGACCATTTCTGTAATGAACATGGCCTCCAAAACCGTATTTTTGGGATCTTTAAAGGTTTTCAATTATGAAGTAATCCCAAATGTCATGAGAGATTTAGAAAAAGATTTGAAAGGATATGGACAGCTTGTCGTAAGGGACCAGAAGGTCACTCCATGCTGTTCTCCAAGCTATACTCACATTAGCTTCAATGTTACAATTCCAAACTAGATATCATGAAAGAATTCAAACTTAAGTCACCCTACAAGCCATTGGGTGACCAACCAAAAGCCATTAACTCGTTAGCTGAAGGCATAAAAAATGGCCTAAAGGAACAGACCCTTTTGGGAGTGACAGGTTCAGGTAAGACATTTACAATGGCTAATGTCATTGAAAAGGTCCAGAAACCTACCCTTGTCATTTCACACAACAAAACCCTTGCTGCACAGTTGTATGAGGAATTCAAGGAGTTCTTCCCTGACAATGCAGTTGAGTATTTTGTCAGCTATTATGACTATTACCAGCCTGAAGCCTACGTTCCCCGTACAGACACCTTCATTGACAAGGAAGCGTCAATCAACGAGGATATAGATATGATGAGACACTCTGCAACACAGTCATTACTTTCACGTGATGATGTAATTGTTGTAAGCAGTGTAAGCTGTATCTATGGTATAGGTTCTCCTGAGGATTATGGTGAATTCGCTTTTGGCATTGCTGTTGGAGACATTTACGACAGGTCTGAAATATTGCGCAGATTAGTGTTCATGCAATATGAGCGAAATGACATTGAATTTGACCGTGGTCAGTTCAGGGTCCGTGGGGATGTTATAGAAGTCAATCCAGTTCATGGAACACCACCAATAAGAATTGAACTGTTTGGTGATGAAATTGATGCCATCAGTTTAATTGATAAGGTTACCGGAAAAAAACTAGAATCACTGCCAAGATACATGATTTTCCCCGCAAAGCACTTTGTCGTTGGCCAGGACAAAATGGATGTTGCCCTGTCCAAGATTTCAACAGAGCTTGATGAAAGACTTGAAGAGTTGAAATTAACAGGAAAGCTCCTTGAAGCACAAAGACTCGAGCAGAGGACCCGTTTTGATATTGAAATGCTTCAGGAGATGGGATACTGTCCTGGTGTAGAGAACTATTCAATGCACCTTTCAGGCCGTAAATGGGGAGATAAGCCTTATTCTCTTTTAAAATATTTCCCTGATGACTTTTTGACAATCATTGATGAGTCTCACGTTACGGTTCCACAAATCAGGGGAATGTACAATGGGGACAGGGCACGTAAGCAGACTCTGGTCGATTATGGTTTCAGATTGCCTTCCGCTAAGGAAAACAGGCCATTGCGTTTTGATGAGTTTGAATCATCAGTAAATCAGGTAATTTATGTCTCAGCTACTCCTGCACAATATGAGCTTTCAAAATCAAGAAATGTGGTTGCGCAGATTATCAGACCTACCGGTTTGGTTGACCCTGAATTGATAATAAGACCTGTAACAGGTCAGGTTGAAGATCTGCTTGAAGAAGTTAGAAAAACTGCTGAAAAGGATGAAAGGGTATTGGTTACCACACTAACAAAACGAATGGCTGAGGACTTGACTGATTATTATGCAAGAATAGGTGTTAAAGTAAGGTATATGCACTCTGAAATCGACACATTGGAAAGAATTGACATTGTCGATGACTTAAGACGTGGTAAGTTTGACGTGTTGGTCGGTGTAAACCTTTTAAGGGAAGGTCTGGACTTGCCTGAAGTGTCTTTGGTAGCTATTCTTGATGCGGATAAGGAAGGGTTTTTAAGAAATGAAACTTCTCTCATTCAGACAATCGGACGTGCTGCAAGAAACGTCAACGGCCGTGTAATAATGTATGTGGATGAGATGACTGATTCCGTTCAGAATGCATATGACATTACTCTCAAAAGACGCAAGCTGCAGATGAAATACAATGAAGTTCATGGTATCACTCCAAAATCCACTCAAAGAACCTTGAAAGAAAAAATCGCTGAGGAAGAGGAGAAATACAAAGGACTTACTGGTGCTGAAGTTGACAAAATGCCTAAAGATGAGCTTCGCTTGTTAATCAAGGACCTTGAAAAGGACATGAAAGAGGCTGCTGCCAGACTTGACTTTGAGCGTGCTGCTGAGCTGAGAAATAAGCTTTATGCCTTGAAAGGCTTTGACAAATAATTTTACTTTTTTTTAATTTTCCTTAACATTTATATAGTATTCTTTACATAATATATTATCGGAATTTAACTTCCGACAGTTTACTTCCTTTAAATTTTTTTAGTGATTATTATGGTATTAAGTACAGGAAACACAGCCTGGATGCTTGTTTCAACAATTATGGTTCTGTTGATGAGCGTTCCAGGTATTGCATTTTTTTATGGAGGATTATCAAAAAGAAAGAACGTTTTAAACACAATGTTTTTGTCATTGATAGCATTTGCGATAGCAAGTCTGATCTGGTTGATGTATGGATATCAGTTTTCCTTTGCCTCATCAAGCATAGGTGGTTTCATTGGGGTGCCTCAAAATCTCTTCCTTGAAGGATTGGGTGTCGATTCCCTTACCGGTTCAATACCTACATTTGTTTTTATTGCTTTTGAGCTAACCTTTGCGGCATTGACTGCAGCAATCGTTTCAGGTTCAATCGTTGGAAGAATGAAAACAAAAGCATGGGTAATATTTACCATTCTGTGGGTATCTTTAGTTTATGTCCCTGTCTGTCACTGGATTTGGGGTGGCGGATGGCTGATGAATCTCGGTGCAGTTGATTTTGCAGGAGGGGTTGCAGTTGAGGTCAACTCAGGTTTTTCAGCTCTTGCGCTGGCGCTGATTTTAGGAAAAAGAAAGGACACCTCATTGCTTCCACATAATCTAGGATATTCAATTTTGGGTGCAGGATTTTTGTGGTTCGGTTGGATGGGATTCAACGGAGGATCAGCACTTGCGGCTAACGGTCTTGCAGGATCAGCAATACTTGTGTCAAACACAGCTGCAGCGGTAGCGATGATTACATGGGTAGTTCTGGACTTTATTAAAGTTGGAAAACCAACCGTATTGGGTGCAATCACCGGTGCAGTGGCAGGTTTGGTTGCAATTACTCCGGCAGCAGGATTCGTCTCATTTGCAGGTTCACTTGTCATAGGTTTAGGAGCTTCATTGATTTCCTATTATGCGGTTTATAATCTAAAAGCAAGATTTGGATACGATGATGCATTGGATGTATTCGGTGTGCATGGTTTGTCTGGTGTCTGGGGATTAATAGCAACAGGACTGTTTGCAGCACCTGCAATCAATGGTGTGGCAGGATTGTTTTACGGAAATCCCGAACAGTTATTAATTCAAGTCATTGCGGTTGTGGCAACAGCAATATATACATTTGTGGTAAGTTTATTAATAGCAAAATTATTAGATATAACTGTAGGATTAAGAGTGGAAGACAGGGAAGAAATTTCCGGACTTGATTCAGCATTGCATGAAGAATCAGGATACAGGATTTAATGATACTTTGGTGATAGTATGAAAAGGATAATTGCAGTAATACGTGAGGAAATGTTTGATAATGTTAAATTGGCCCTTTTGGCAGCGGGCTGTGAAGGAATGAATGTTTCTACCGTCAAAGGTAGGGGAAGGCAATTGGGAGTTAAGGAATCATATCGTGGTTCCAGCTATTGCATTGACTTGATTCCAAAAACAAGGGTGGAACTGATTGTCAATGAGGAAGATCTTGATGACATTATCGACATCATTATAGAAAGCGCCAGAACAGGTGATGTTGGAGACGGTAAGATATTTGTTTCCGATGTTGAAGAGGTTATCAGGATCAGAACTGGTGAGAGAGGTTCTGATGCCGTATAATCAAATTTCTATTTTTCTTGTGGGATAATTCCCTATATTTTTTTTACATTTTTTCTTTAAAGATTTTTTTTAAGATTAGTCATATTTTAACATATTTTAATTACTCTTCAAATGCTCTTTGAAATACTTTATAAGGTAGATTGTTCTAATATTATATAACAAAATTAGGAGATTATTATGGCAGAAGATTCTAAAAAACAAATTATCATCAAGGGTGCACGTGAGCACAATCTGCAGGATATTGATGTAAGTGTTCCCCGTGATGAATTCATTGTAATTACTGGTCTCAGTGGTTCTGGAAAGTCTTCTCTAGCTTTTGATACAATATATGCTGAAGGACAGCGTAGATATGTTGAATCATTATCAGCTTATGCAAGGCAATTTTTGGGTCAGATGAAAAAACCAGAGATGGAATCAATAGAAGGTTTGTCTCCGGCTATTTCAATTGACCAAAAGACAACCCGTGAAAACCCAAGATCAACCGTAGGTACAATTACAGAAATTTATGATTATCTAAGATTATTGTATGCAAGGATTGGAATTCCGCACTGTCCCAACTGTGGGCGTGAAATCTCACACCAAACCATAGGACAAATCGGTGATGCGATTGTTGAGGAAGGTGAAGGCCTTAAAATCCAAATTTTATCTCCAATTGTAAGGGATAAGAAAGGCCAGCACAAGGATGTCCTCGAAGACCTGAGAAACAAGGGATTCGTAAGGGTTCGTGTTGATGGTGAAATAAGAGATTTGGAAGAGGACATTTCACTTGCAAAAACCTATCGTCACAGCATTGATGTTGTAGTCGACAGGCTTAAAATCAGACGTGACGTTGACTTTAAAAGAAGGCTGGTGGACTCTCTTGAAACTGCAGCGGAATTTTCAGAAGGGTTAATTACAGTTCTATTCGACAATGGTGATGAGCAATACGAAAAAAAATACTCAGAGCACTTTGCATGTGTGGACTGTGGAATTAACTTCGAAGAGCTGACTCCAAGGATGTTTTCATTCAACGCTCCACAAGGGGCATGTCCTGAATGTAATGGTATAGGTTCCAAAATGGAAATAGATCCGGATTTGGTAGTTCCGGATAAGTCAATGACCTTGAATGAAGGTGCTATCGTTCCGTGGGCAAGTTCGGCAAAAAGGGAAAACTACTATTTCCAGATGCTTGATGCAGTATCAAAACACTTCGGTTTCAGCATGGACACTCCATTTGAAGAGCTTCCAAAGGAATATCAGGACACTATCCTTTTCGGTTGTGATGAGAAAATCCCATTCACATTCAAAAGAAGAAACAAGTCATACATGGTAAACCGTAAGTTTGAAGGTGTCGTTCCAAGAATGCAAAGGTTATACTTTGAAACCAAATCAAGCTATTCTAGAAAATACCTTTCAAAATTCATGTCTGACAGAAAATGTTATGTTTGTGACGGAAAACGTCTAAGGCCGGAAGTTTTGGCAGTTACTGTAGGAGGCAAATCAATCATCGACGTTTGTGACCTGGCAATCAAGGATTCATACCAGTTCTTCCAGGACCTGGAGCTTACTGAACGTGAAAACTTCATTGCAAAAGAGGTTTTAAAAGAAATCAAGGAACGTCTAAGCTTTTTGGTTGAAGTAGGTCTGGATTACCTGTCAATGTCAAGAGCATCAGGAACACTTTCGGGTGGGGAAGCGCAACGTATCAGACTGGCTACTCAAATAGGTTCAGGTCTTGTTGGTGTATTGTATATTCTCGACGAACCAAGTATAGGTCTTCATCAAAGGGACAACATAAAACTTATTGAGGCTTTAAAAAGACTCAAGGATTTGGGAAACACTCTAGTTGTTGTTGAGCACGATGAGGAAACTATTTTATCTGCAGACCATGTCGTGGATATAGGTCCTGGTGCAGGAGAGCACGGCGGAAAGGTTGTAGCTCAGGGAACGCCGCTGGATATCATGAACAATCCCGACTCAATTACTGGCCAATACATCTCAAGGGTTAAAAAGATAGACATTCCAAAAGAAAGACGTGAAGGTAACGGCAAAGTAATTACAATCAAGGGAGCTGCCCAAAACAACCTTAAAAACATTGATGTGGACATTCCATTAGGCAAATTCACCTGCGTTACAGGTGTGAGCGGTTCAGGTAAAAGTAGCCTAATCAATGAAATCCTATACAGGGGAGCTCACGGAAAACTCTCCAAAAAATTCATGTTCGCCGGAAAATACGACAAGATTGAAGGTCTGGAAAACATAGATAAGGTAATTGCAATCGACCAAAAGCCAATCGGAAGAACTCCGAGATCAAATCCTGCAACATACACTGGTGTATTTACCGACATTCGTGACCTGTTTGCAAACACTCCTGAATCAAAAGCAAGAGGATACAAGCCTGGAAGATTCTCATTCAACGTTAAGGGCGGAAGATGTGAAGCATGTTCTGGAGACGGTATTGTACAAATTGAAATGCACTTTTTGGCGGATGTATTTGTCCCATGTGAAGTCTGCGGCGGTAAAAGATACAATGAAGAGACCTTGGATGTAAGATACAAAGGTAAAAACATCTATGAAGTTCTTGAAATGACCGTTGAAGAGGCATTGGAATTCTTCGAGCACATTCCAAAAATCACCAAAAAGCTCCAGACATTATATGATGTCGGGCTTGGCTATATGAAGATAGGCCAGCCTGCAACAACATTGTCCGGTGGGGAAGCTCAAAGAATCAAGCTAGCTAAAGAGCTTTCAAGAACCAGCACAGGTAAGACATTATACATTTTGGATGAACCAACTACTGGTCTTCACTTTGCAGATATAAAAAGACTCTTAGATGTTTTAGCCAGATTGACTGATTCCGGAAATTCTGTAGTTGTAATTGAACATAACCTGGATGTCATTAAAACCGCTGACCATATCATTGACCTTGGTCCTGAAGGCGGTGACGGCGGTGGGGAAGTTATTGCAACCGGAACACCTGAAGAAATTGCAGAAGCCGGAACCTATACTGGAGAATTTTTAGAAAAAATGCTTAATGAGAACATCACTCCTTATGCAAAAGAATTGGTGGAAGATATAGGAAAATAATTTTTTCTTATATGTTTTTACTATTTTTCTATTTTTTATTTTATTATTTTATTCATTTTTTTATTATTTTCACTAAATATGTATTATTAGTTTTCCTACTTTCCATAAAATCATTTAAACAAATTTAAATATTATTGAGTAAATATTAAAGATTACTGGTAAGTAACTAAAAGTATAAATATTTGTAATTTATACTTTTGCTTTAAAGGTGATTTAAATGAGAGAGTTATATGAAAAGATGATTAACGAAGCAATGGCTGCTCAAAAAGCAGATGTTGCGGTTATATCAGAAAATAGATACAATGACTTCAAAATAGCTGATGCAAAACCATATGCTGATGCTGTTTCAAACATGACTGCACTCGACAGTCAGGCGGAATCTGTAATTAACCTGCACAAGGATTCAGTTAAAAACCATTTTGAGATTTTATCTTCCATTACAGATACCTTAAAATGTGAAGATGATCCGTTCATTGAACACTTCCAAACTCCACCAGTTCTGGAAATTTTATGTGAAGAAGACGGGGAATTTGCTGACAGTGTTGATAAGTTCATACAGGCTATTGCTGATAATGAGGCAATTGTTGCCAAAGAATCAATCAGAAGATATGGTGGATTTTATGGACCAACATGTGTAGTGGACTTTGCTTTAATGCCTGGAAGCACAAGTAATGTTGTAAACCAAATATTGCAAAAAACTGACATTCCGTTAGCTCACAAGCAAGCAATCCTATCTGCAAAATCATGGGGTATGAACACTTCATATGGTATTGGTGATGCATTTGCAAACGCACTTGAAGCAGGAGCAACTGCGGCTGAAGCAACAGAAAAGGAAATTGCAACACTCCAAAACATCTACAAAAACCCTATTGAAGCACAAGGAGAATTGATGGATGATGCAGACCACTCTTCATTTGATGTAAGAGACTACATGAACAAATACAAAAAAGCCATGACTTCAACTGTTAAAGCAGCAATGGATGATGGAGTCCACTACGGAAACATCGTAACAGTTCCTGCATACTGTGTTGGAGATATCGGACACCACATCGGACAATCCACATACAACATGTGTAAAGATGACATGACTTTAGCTATTGTTCAAGCAACTGCTGAAGTTATCGAAGCTACTTTAAGAAACAACTTGGACAACTACACTTCTCCATTCAATGTATTGAATCTAGCAACTGGTTCATCTGCATGTGCTACAGAATTCATTTTAGAATTGGATGGTTTCAATGCACCAATGGTTGTAGACTTATTCTCAAAAAGATTCCACAACTTCGTACAGCAATATCCAACAAGAGGTGCAGCTGCTGAACTTCACAACTGTGATTTCATGGACATGATTTACAGGGGATTCAATGCAATCAGCGGAGCTAGAAAATCAAGAGCAGGTCTTGGCGGTGAACTGGTTCCTAAAATCAACGGATTTGATGTTGACTTAAGTCCGATTTTAGCAAATGAAACAGTGATGAATCCACAAAGGTACACTTATCCTGCATGTGCAATTACAGTTAGATTCTCATCACTCATGAGACTCGCAGACTATCCATGTCTTTTAACCTCAGAGCCAATTACAGCAACTATGATGACAAACCTTATTGCAACTAACAAGGAAGCTCCAGGATCTCCTGTAAGGGGTTGTAAAAACTGTGCTGCAGCATCATTAGTGGATAACAAACATGAATATTGTCAATGGAGAGAATCAGTATAGAGGGGAAGTATGACTTGTAACATAAGAAAAAAATTTTTTGCGGAACTTTTAGGAACATTTTTCCTTGTATTGTTTGGTACCGGTTCAGCTGTTGCAACCCTTTTGATTTCAGACAGTTTTGATCCGGGTAATGCTGCAATTGGATTTTTAGGCGGTTTAGGTGACTGGATAGCCATTGCATTGGTATTCGGTCTAACTGTAATGGTATGTATTTATGTATTCGGTAAGATATCTGGTGCACATTTAAATCCTGCTGTAACAATTGGACTTCTTGTAACCAAAAACATCGATTTGGTTGACAGTATCTACTATATTGTTGCACAATGTATCGGTGCAGTTTTAGGAAGTCTAGCACTTTACCTTTTCATGGGCGCTTCAGCAGTAACAATCGGAGGATTGGGTGCTACCGCTCCAGGTGCTGGTGTAAGCTATTTCCAGGCAATGTTTGCTGAATTTTTAGGAACATTTTTCCTGATGATGGTTGTAATGGGTGTAGCAGTTGATAAAAAAGCGGAACCTGGTTTTGCTGGAATATCAATCGGTATGACTGTGGCTGCAGTAATTGCAGTTTTAGGAGCATTTACAGGTGCTTCAATCAACCCTGCACGTACATTCGGACCATACTTGATGGACACCTTACTTGGTGGGGCAAATCTCTGGGGATTCTTCCCAATTTATGTTGTCGGACCAATTCTCGGTGCTATATGTGCCGCATTCGCTTACGCATACCTTGCAAAAGGCAGTGGAGTCTGTGAACTTCCACAACCATTCAATGATGAATAATTCTTTTTGAATTATTCAATATTTTCTTTTTTTTTAAAATTTTTTTCACATTAAAATCAATATTGTATTGAGCTTATTTTTTTCATTTTGAAGTCAATATTGCTTAAAAATAATATCAAAGAATTTATATACTTTTAAATCCAATATAAATTTGTTTAAATTATTTGTTTAATATTTAAATAAAAATAAGTGGAGATGAATATTATGATTGTAAAAGACATTGAACCGATTCATGATGCAATGGACAAGTCATTTAGATATGCTGGTGACCAATGGGCACAAGATTTCCACATTAATTTGGGATTGCCTGGTGTTTTTAAAGAATTACTTCAAAATGACACTGTAATAGACTCAAAAACTGGAATTAGAATGGATTTGCTTGAGTTAGTTGAAATTGAAGGTGGAATTGAAATTTTGATTAATGTTGAACATCAATCCACAAAATTGGATACAATCAAAATCAAAATGATTGATGGATACAAAAACTATTCAAAATGCAAGCATAACCTTCCGTTATTGTCTGTAATTATTAGTCCATATCCAAAGGAGGAGCATGAAACCGAATATCGCTCAACTGATTCAGATATTCTTCAACCGGTGTTCATCACAATCGACGACAAGGAGATTAAAAAAAGGTTAAATATTCTTAAAGACAATTATAGAAATAAGGAAATAGAAAATCACATTATTTTAAACATTGCCATAATTGCCATATTTGTCTTAAATAACAGATATGAAATTCTAAAGGAGTTATGTATGATTCTCACCCAATCAGATGGAATCAATGGGCCAATAAGGAGAGATATGGCAAAAGTTTTAGAAGAGATGATTAAATATAAATTACAGGACAATGTTGAACAGGTAATGGAGTTGCTGGAAATGTTGGAAAAAGATAGTGAAACTGCAAAAAGAGGAATGAGAATTTGGTATGAGGAAGAATTTGCACAAATTGAGGCCGAACATAAAAAAGAACTCAGTTTAAAGGATGCGGAACTTAATAAGAGGGATGCAGA
>JAFUIW010000118.1 GCA_017473945.1 Methanobrevibacter sp.
AAAGATTGGAAAGATTTTTCAGAGGAAAACTCCCATTTGGTGCAGTTCAACTTGGAAAAGCATACAGAAATGAAATCTCTCCAAGGCAAGGAGTTATCAGACTTAGAGAATTCACACAGGCAGAAGCTGAAATCTTTTTAAATCCTAAAGACAAAACACATCCTAAATTTTCACAAATCGAAGATGTTGTTTTACGTTTAAATTCACAGGAAGTTCAGGAAAATAACCTTGAACCAATAGAAATTACAGCACGTGAAGCACTTGACAAAGGTATTGTCGCCAATGAAATGTTAATTTATCAATTATACTTAGCCCGTAAATTTCTGACTGAAATTGGAATACCTGAAGATGTTTTAAGATTCAGACAACACCTAGCAGGGGAAATGGCTCACTATGCTCTCGACTGCTGGGATGTTGAAGTTTTAACCGACAAATACGGCTGGGTTGAAATTATCGGAATTGCAGACAGGGGAGATTACGATCTGACATCACATTCAAAATTCAGTAACGATGAGCTGAATGTGTTTATGGAATATGACGAACCTAAAAAGGTTCAAAAAACAATTGTTAAACCTAACCTATCCAAATTCGGACCAATATTCAAGGGAGACTCACCTAAAGTAAAACAAGCTATTGAAGATGCTGACGTTACTGAAATCAAGTCAGCTATCGAAAAAGAAGGAAAATTTGTCGTGGAACTGGATAAATCCTATGAAGTAAGTGAAGACCTGCTCATATTTGAAGATGTTGAAGAGGAAATCACCGGTGAAAAAGTAGTTCCTCACGTAATCGAACCTTCATTCGGTATTGACCGTATCACATATTCCGTTTTACTGCATTCATTTACCGAAACCGAAGGCAAAGATTACTTCAAATTCAACAAATCCGTTGCTCCTGTACAGCTTGGAATTTTCCCACTGGTCAACAAAGAAGGCCCTCGTGAAATTGCTCAAGAATTAACCGAAGAGTTAAGAATGGCTGGTTTTACAGTGGAATATGATGCAACAGGTACCATCGGTAAAAGATATGCTAGAGCAGATGAAATTGGTATTCCTCTTGCAATAACAGTTGACTTTGACACCCTTGAAGACAATCAGGTGACAGTAAGGGACAGAGACACTGAAGAGCAAGAAAGAATAGCCATCTCAGAATTGCCAGAATATCTGGAAAAATACTATAAATGAGTCTGAGACTCATTTATTTTTAAAATTTTCATAAAGTCCATCGGCCCATTCAATGGACTCCTCATTTTTAGAAGTCAGAAGTCTGTTTTGATCAAAGTAACCGTTTTCCATAAAAAGACCTAAAATCATCACATCGTCAGTGACAATTAATAAAAAGGAATCATATTCATCGAACGGAATTAAATTTTCGATGCATGATTTTTTTTGAAAAACTTCCAATGCATCTTTTGGAACTAATATCTCAACATCTTTGCCTTGAGAAATTAACTCCTTTAGTGCAGTGAAAAACTGTTCCTGATAGAAGGGCATTATGCATTTTACTGACTGTGCTTTTGACAGTGCATCTTCAATGAAGTTATATGTCCTGTAGGCATCCACTCCGCTTGATTCCATAAGGTTCGCTTTACCAAGCAGATATAGCTCTGCAACTGACTCATTGGGAAGGACATCAACAATGTGCCTGTCCAAAATATTAAAGAACTCGTTGAGTAAAGCAATTACCCTATGCAATTCCAAAATATTTTGAATTTTGACTTTTGCAGAGTTGGTTAGGAAATACTTGTTGTTTTCACGGTAAACCATGTTTTTCAGTTCCAAATCATGAATATTGCTTGATACAGAACTGTAACTTAAAGCAGTGTTTCCAGTCATTTCTTTCATGTTTTGTGGCTTTTCAAATAATGTAGCCAATATTTTCAGTCGTACAAATGAGTTTGTTGTGAATTTAACATCCTCAAAAATTGAATCTAGATCTTTTATATATTCGTCATTTTTAAACATTTTTTACCACCTCTGTAGTATTACTTATGGAGTTATTTTTATTACTGAAAAATATAAAATCTACTAAAGTGAAGTAAATCATCAAATAACACTTCCAAAAGATTTAAAAATAATAACATCAATCAGATAATTTTTTAAAATATAACAAAGAAAAATGAATCTAGATAACTAATATAGGGGAAATGTAATGATTGACACACACATGCATGCTGATGCAAGAAGCAGCGAAGATTTTGAAAATATGTATCTGGCAGGAATTAAAACCGCCATAACATGCAGCTATTATCCATACAGGATTGAACATGAAATAATTCTTCTAAATCACCTAAATAGAATTTTGGAATATGACACCAAAAGAGCAGGAGAATACGGACTTGACTTGAAGGTAGCTCTAGGAATTCACCCGACCAACACCATAAAGAACCCTGAACCAATCTATGAAAATCTTTATAGGTGGATTGAAAACGACCAGATTGTTGCAATCGGAGAAATAGGGCTTGAAGATTTAACTGATGATGAAATTGCCACATTTAAAAAACAATTGGACATAGCCAATGAGACCAATTCCAAAGTCATCATCCACACCCCAAGAAAAAACAAAAGGGAAGTGTTGAAGAAAATCATGGACATATTGCCACAGCATCTGGATGAAAAGCAGACAGTTATCGACCACATCAACCCTGATGTTGCAAGTGACGTGATTGATACCGATTGCATGCTTGGTTTAACCGTTCAGCCTCAAAAAATGAATAAACACGAAGCCATATCCATTTTGGATGAATACGGATTTGACAAGTTTCTGTTAAACAGTGACATAAGTAACAAGCCATCCGATCCGCTTTCAGTCCCAAAAACAATTCGTGAGCTTGAAAGATTAGGATATGATGCAAAAGATATTGAAAAAATCTCCCATAAAAATGCTCAGGAATTTTTTGAAATCTAAAAGCAATACTCCTAAATAATATAAAACCAAATTATGAATTATGAATTTAATTAAAAATATTCCAATACCAATTTGCGGATTGATTCTTGCATTGCTTTCCCTCGGAAATCTCACTCAGGATATCCATCCATACCTAAGGATTCTTTTTGGAGGTATTGGATTAATATTTTTAATTTTGATAATAACTAAACTAATTTTTCACACTGACCTAATTAGAAACGACTTTAAAAATCCTGTGATTGCAAGCAGTTCCGGTACTTTTTCCATGAGTTTAATGATTCTATCTACATACATCATAACATTTAACTCAACTATTGCATATGCTGTGTGGATTCTAGGAATTGCTTTGCACATTCTGCTAATGATTTACTTTACCTATCATTTTATCATACTGAATTTCAATATTTCTAATGTCTATCCAACATACTGGATAGTCTTTGTCGGAATAACCATGGGTGCGATAACATCAAATGTTCATGGAATAACCGAAATAGGATTTGCATTTTTCATTATAGGATTTATTGCAATGATTATGACACTGCCATTAATGATTTACAGATACACCAGATATCCAGACATTCCTGATTCAAACAAGCCTTTGATTTGCATTTTCACAGCACTTTTCAGCATACTGATTGTAGGATATATTAACTCAGCTCTTAGCATATCCATTGAATTTATAACCGTACTTTACATATTCGCTTGCATATTTTACATTTTCGCCCTTTGGAAGTTCATAGAATACAGACATTTGAATTTCTATCCAAGTTTTGCAGCATTCACGTTCCCATTTGTAATCAGCACACTTGCAACAAAAGGAGTTTTATCAAAAATTGAGCCTAATTTAATCTTAAGCAGTTTATTAAAAATAGAAACCGCAATAGCTGTTGTTATTGTATGTTATATCCTAATAAGATACATCAAATTTTTAAAAAATAGTAATGAAAGTAGAAATTAATCTACTTATCCTTTGTTAATCACTCTTACCTTTTTAGGAGAAACAATGATTAACTCTTTATCATCAGTTTTGGCAAGCAATAATGCCTGAACACCATATCTTGACCTCATCTGATTGATTTTATCACCTGCCAATTTAAAATTGGCTGCACTTTCCCTTTCAAGGAATGATAAATCAAGAATAACAGGATTGTTTTCCTCTAAAACTTGATCAACAACATAATTAATATCATCAATAGTTTTCGGCCTGATTAAAACAATTTCATAAAATGACTGTTCAGGAATAATCACATAATCGTCATCAACATAATCCTGCTGAGGACTAGGACGAGGACTTGGACTTGGACGAGGATTATTAACTGGACTTGGTCTTGGTTGATATTGACGGTTTTGAGGTTGTTGACGTGGGGAATTACTTCTACCTTCAGATTTTGTGAGATTATTAATCATGTTAGATAAATTTTCAAGAGCGCTTTCGTTATTGTTATCCCTTTTGACAGTTTCAGGTTCTTCAAAACCTAAACTTCTTTTTAAAGTATCAGTAAAACTCATTTCAATTACTCCTCTAAATATTCAAAGATAGCATCTAATAATTTAGAAGCACCATTATTATAAACATCTTCTGCAGGCAAGCCATATGTGGATTCGAAATATTCAGGACACATATCCAATTCAGCATTTTTGAGATTTACAGAAAGGCCCACAACTTTTGTAGGTTCTACAGCTTCAATAGCTTTAATCTCTTCTTCAATTCCGCGAGGTTCCCTGTATGGATGATTTGGCCTGTGTCCAACAATGACCGCATCAGGGGAAGCTCCAATCAATATTGCCGCTGATAAACCTCTTGGGTGTGGATTTCCTTTTTCAGTTAAGCTGGATTGACCTTCAATAAAAATAATATCCGGCTTTTTAGTTTCTTCAACATATTTTATTGCAGATAAAACAGCCGCAGGAACGTCCATAGCAGACAGACTTCCAGCCCTAAAGTTAAAATCAGTAGGTTCTTCCAATCCCATTTCATCAGTTGAAATGATTGCTGGGGTTAAACCTCTTTCACTTGCTGCCACTCCAAGCATTTTGGTAGTGGTTCTTTTTCCACATTCCTGTGATGTTCCTCCTACAAATATTACCGGAGCACTAGGAGCATAAGATATTTTTGGTAAAACTTCACATGATTTTTCAGGAGCAATTCCGGCAATTTTTTCCACAACGTCCAATCTTGGACCAATTTCCTTAATTACAACATTTTTCGCATCAGCAAATTTCTTCAAGGATAAGTTTTCCTCAACAGACAAAGATCTAAAAGAAGTGATGACATTCAATCCGGCATCAATAGCCTGAACGGCATATTTTAATGCAGCGCCTTCAGCACCAATAGGCAACATTATAACAAGTGATTTTGCCTCAGGAGCACATTCCAAACATTCCTTTAGGCTCCCTGCAACAACATGGTCACAAAATTGTTTTCCTTGTTTTCTTTCATCATCATCAATGAATCCTACTGTTTCAATGCCTTCAAGATTGGAGAACTTTTCACCTCCACCACCACATCCGACTACTACGAATGGATTTAAATCTTGAATTTCTTTTACTGAATTTACTGAATACAAAAATTTCACCCCTATCCTATAATTTATAACTTATAACTAATCATGTAAATTTATTATCTTAATTTTTCAAAAGAACATTTCAAAAAATAATATATTAATATTAATTATAATTTTTCACATTAATAAAGTATAATGTTTTACTAGATATTATTTATAAATGTACTTACAAAAATAGAAATATAGAAATTATCATCAGGAGATTTCAACATGAGAAAGCCTTATGTTATACTAATTGGAAGCGCATCAGGTATTGGAAAATCAACAATAGCTGCTGAATTAGCTAAAGCATTGAATATAAAGCATTTGATTGAAAGTGATTTTATAAGGGCAGTTGTTCGAGGCATTATTGGAAAGGAATATGCTCCAGCACTTCACAGCTCCTCTTACGATGCATATAAACACTTGAGAAACAAGAATCGCTATGAAAGTTATGATGAACTGGTGTCAGCGGGCTTTGACGAACACGCATCATCAGTAATACCTGGACTTGAAAAGATTATCCAAAGGGCAATTACCGATTATGACGACATCATCATAGAAGGAGTTCATTTGGTTCCAGGACTCATAAACATCGAACAGTTCAAGGAATATGCAAACATTTACTTTTTCGTATTGAGTTCAGATGAGGAATCCCACAAGGACAGGTTTGTCAAAAGAGCCGTTCAAATACATAGAGGTGGAAAACAGCTGGATTTCTTTAGAGAAAATAGAATCATACACGACCACTTGGTCGAACAGGCACAAACCTACGGTGCAAATGTAATCCATGCAGAGGAAATCGACAAGACCCTTGATAAGATTCTAACAATAATCAACAAGTCCTGCACAACTGTCAATCTGACAAATACTGTAGATGAACTGGCAGATGTTATTGACATAATTATTACAAAGAATAACGGAAGCTTGGAGAAAGTCACTTACAATATCAAAGGATTTAAAGAGCCCCTAGTTAGAAACATAAGTGTTTCAGACAATGCATCAGCCGAAAAGTTTATGGAAAAACTCAATGAAGATAAAAATAAAAAGGAATACCTCGAAGAATTATACAAGTTATCAGAATACAGAAAAACAACAATCTGTGCTTCCAATCCTGAAAAATTAGATGAAATTATAAAAGAACTAACTGAGAAAGGATATGTTTTAAATGAATGAAGAAGAAATAAATGGAATGATTATTAAATGCCCAGCATGTTTTGTTGAAGGAAAAGCAAAATCAATAATGAGGGAACTTGAAATACCTCACTTTGGAAAGGTTATGGAAACAACCATACAATGCCCTGAATGCGGCTTCAGGCATAGTGACATTATCGCACTGGAACAAAACGATCCTGCAAAATATGTTCTTGAAATTAACAAAAACACATTAACCGTGAGAGTCGTCAGGTCACAGTCCGCTACCGTTTCAATTCCTGAAGTTGGAATAAAAGTGGAACCTGGTCCAAAATCAGAAGGATATGTTACAAATGTTGAAGGAATGCTCAACAGATTCGAAGATGCAGTAAAAAAAGCGTTGACAATTTTTGATGATGATGAATCACAAAAAAACGGAAAAAATACTTTAAAACAAATTCAGGATCTTAAAGAGGGCAATGGAACTGCAACATTGATTATTCTAGATCCGTTCGGTCAAAGTAATATAGTAAGTGACAGTGCAGAAGTTCTTGAAATTCCTGAAGAGGAACTTAAAGATTTAAGAACAGGTTTTAGTCATATTGAAGAAAATTAAGAAAGAAGATTTATTCTTCTTCCTCTTCTTCATCAAGACTTGCTGAAAAACTAGCGAAAGTGTCTTCTTCAACAACATCTTTTAATTTTAAGGTTTTTTGAACATCCATAGCTAATGCATCACAATCTGCTTTAATAGCATTTAAATGTAATAAAATTCTTTCTTTTTCTTGATTAATTCTTTCGATGTTAGTGTATGGGTAAGTAGATTCCTTAAGCATTTCGTATTCGATTGTTGTGTATGGATAATCGTTTAATTGTTTACATACATTTTTCAATACTTCGCCTAAAAATTTGTTCATTTCTACTTTTACTCTTTCCCTAATCATTTTGTCGTCATCAAGATTTTCTTTCATTAAACGTACAACTTCAGCTTTTGCGAAAGGTAATTTTTCTTCTTCTTCATCAACAAATTCTTCAGAAGTTTCTTCAATCATTTCTTCTTCAGCCATTATTACACCTCGTTTAATTAATTAAAAATATTGAGTCATAGATTAATTTTTCAAAAAAAATATAATTTCATCAATATCTAATATTAAATTTATCTTTACTTCTATTTAAAGGTATTGATTTAATTGCAAAAAAGAAGCAGTATTCAACCAGTTTTAACAACAAGTATTAAAATAATTTATCGTGAAATTAATAATTCACATAGTTTGAAAATTTTAAAAAATCGTTTTAAAAAAAATAAAAATAAGTAGCATTGAAGCTACTTAAATTATCTTTTCTTCAAGATATTGTTACCATATAATGCACCCATAGTAAACACAAATAACAGTACGAATACCATCAATGGATTACCAGACACATGTTTTTGGAGTAAAGACTCTGAATATTCTTTAACTGATACATCAGACTGTTTTTTAGATTCTTTTAAAGGAATATCCGGATTACCTTTTTTAGATATGTTGACAGACACAGTATCATTATTGTTACTTAAATCAGGGTCATAATTATCACTGGTAGCAACTACCTTATTTTTGGCAACACCCGGTTTTTGAGCTATTGCAGTGATTTTTAAAATTTCAGATTCACCGACATCCAATTCATCAAATGACCAGACATTATTGTTTTCGTCAAAATCACCAGCACTGGCATGGAATGATTTTAATAACAATGAATCATCCATTATTTCTTTAACTTTAATGTTTTTAGCTTTATCAGGACCGTTGTTTGTGAGTTTAATGGAATATCTGACCAAATCACCAACAGCATATCTGTATTTGGATACAGTTTTTGTAACTGAGATGTCACTTGCAGGAGGCACATAGAATGAGTCCTCATCCTCATTGTTGCTTAAATCAGGGTCGGTTTCCTCAGCCCATACATATGCAGCATTTGTAAATTTGCCAGTAGCATGTACTTTACAGATCAATTCCACAGTTATTGATTGGCCGGCTTCCAGATTACCGATATCCAATATCGCATTTTCATATTCACCACCAATAACATCAACAAGTTCCAGGCCGTTAGGAATTACATCGCTGACGAATACTCCTGTTGCATCATTGAATCCATAATTAGTGACTATCAATGTCCATTTAACTAAATCCAGATAATTTGCCTGAGAAACATTTGCAAATTTAACTATAGCCAGGTCTGCGACAGGATTGACTGAAATTCTCTCACTGTCATTGTTGTTTGATTCATTCCAATCGTATTGTGACGGAATAACCTCAACAACATTTTCAATATCATCCAGTGTTTTTACAAGGCAACGAAGCACTAAACTCTCACTGGCCCCGTTAGCCAAATAGTCAATTTCCCATGCACCGTCAAGATAAATTCCTGCACTGCAACGATAGCTGACAAGTTCCAAACCTTCAGGCAATGATTCAATTACGTAAATATCATCACTGCCATCAGGACCGTTATTGGTAACTGTAACTGTCCATTCGACTATATCACCGTAATCAGGATAGGAATTGTCAACTGTTTTTACAATTTCCAAATCTGAAGACTTAGGAACCAACACTGTTTTATTGTTTTCATTGTTAGACATGTCAGGGTCATATTCACTGCCGTTGATTTTAGCGACATTAGTGAATTTGCCTGTTTTTACAACTTCACAAATTAATTCCAGAGTCTGTTTTTCACCGGCTTCAAGGCAACAGACTGACCATATTCCGTTATCGTAAAATCCTTTGGAAGCAGTGTAGTTCATTAGTTTAAATCCATCCGGCAGGATATCATCGACATAAACTCCTGTTGCCTTATTTGGACCATGATTGACAGCCATTATTGTCCATTTGACATGCTGACGATAGTCCACAACTGACTGGTTTACAAGTTTAATCACTTCCAAATCTGAAGCGTTTGCAACTTTTATTGTTTCATTGTCGACATTATTGGATTTGTTCCAATCAAATTCATTTCCAGATACTGATACGATATTGACGAATTCTCCAGTTTCATTAACTCTGGAAATGATAGTTAAAACTTTTGTTTGGCCAACAGCTAATGTTCCAACATTCCATTTACCAGTGACATAATTATAACTTCCATGAGAGTCATCACTATTCCAGACCAGTGCTTCCGGAAGGGCATCATAGACAACAACACCTGTTGCAGCGTCAATGCCTCTGTTGGAAACTGTTATTGTCCATTTTACCAAGTCCAAATAATTAGGTTTGGATTCATTTACTATCTTATTGACAATCAAATCGCTTGCAGGCTTGACCAATATGCTTGCATTATCCACATTATTGCTCAAATCATGATCATTCTCATTTCCTCTAACGCTAGCAACATTAACAAAACTGCCAGTAACATTAACTTTAGTGTAAATGTCAACACCAACAGAATTACCGACAGCCAAATCACCAATGCTGATAGCACCATTGACAAATGGCCTTGTTGAATTCAAG
>JAFUIW010000008.1 GCA_017473945.1 Methanobrevibacter sp.
AAAATTAATCAAATTAATGATTAAATTAAATATTTTCTTTTAGAATATATCCAAGATAAACTCCCAAGTAAGCTGCAACAGGAATTAATAAAATAAATAACAATATTTTTAAAACACCGCTTAAATCAATTGATGGAGCATATGATGGAGTCTGAGTTTGAAGTGAACTTGAATAAGAGGAACTTGATGAACCAAAAGGCAATAATGAACTTAATGCAGAGATTATGCCCATGAAAAATGTAAAAATAAATCCAAGTATACATAAAACAACCGCAAAAATACTTCCAAGATACAATGAAAAGTTAGGAATGATAAATGTTTTGTCTTTACATCCATTATATCCAATGAATATTCCTCCAAAGAATACTGAAAATGTCACAACCAGCAATAAGTAGGTTATCAAATCAATTGAACCACTTGCCATGAATGACGCCCAAAACACTGCTCCCACAAATAAAAATACTCCAAAAATTATAAATGAAAATATTATAACCGGAAAACTTGTTTTTTCAACTAGTTCATTGAAAAATCCGGTAGAACTTACATTTGATTCTTGTGTAGGATTGAATATATTGCATCCGCATTCAGTACAGAATTCCACATCATCTTCACTAATTTCACTTCCACAATTAGGACAAAATTTTAGATGAACCATAATAACACCTTGTTATTATTTTATTAATATTATAATAAAAAAGTTATGTTTAAACTATTTAACTTTTAAAGATGCTTTTTTCAAAACTCCATTATAATAGCTATTGCCTGCAAACTTGACGGAATATTTATAAGTTTTTTTAGATTTCAAGTTTATTTTAAATGTAGCCACTCCTTTTGAATTTGTTTTAACAGTATAAGTCTTTTTATTGATAGTCAGTTTAAGTGTTTTTTTAGCCATCACTTTTTTAAATTGATCTTTTAAAACAACCCTGACAAGTTTTTTATTGGCCTTTTTGACAGTTAGTGTTGGTTTTTGTTTTTTAACAGTGATTTTGACGTTTTTAGACACAGCCTCATAGTATTTATCCCCGTTAAACACAACTGCTACTGAATATGTTTTTGCAGTCTTCAGGCTGATTTTCAACTTGACAAGGCCCTGCTTATCAGTAGTTTTGACATAGGTTTTTCCGTTGAGTTTAATCTGAATGGTTTTCAAATCAAGTTTTGCGTTTTCGCTTTTTAAAACAGCAGTCAAATACTTTCCATCATATAATGAGTATGTCACGAGATTTGAGCTTGTCAATGTTGCGGCTTTTTTAATGATATATGCATTGTCTATAATTTCGACCGTTGAGTTCAACTTGTAATTAGGCATTGATTCATTGAGCTTGTCACCATTGTTTGATGTGAAGTTGATGGAATCTGTGAAGTATTCTATGTTGACCCATCTTTGAGGTGCATGGTATGAGCTGTTATAGCTAATCAATTCAGCCGCAATGAAGTCTTCTGTGGAGTTAAAGTTTATTCCCCAATAGTCATTGGCCACATAATCCGGATTTCCCCAGTATGGATGGGTTGTGTTTAATGTTGAGTATGTAAAGCTGCCGTTGTCACCTTTCCAGTAAACCGCTGACCCTAATCTTTTTGCATAATATCCGTTGAAATTGGATTTTGACAGTACCCCATTATTACCCATCCAGACAACTGATCCTCCAAACTGGCTGGCTTTTGTCCTATCTGATATTGAATAGAACTGGCAGTTGGCCACTGCTGCGTTATGACCTACAATTGCAATATCTCCTCCCACATGGTATGCTACATTGTCTTTGAAAATGCAGTTGTCCACACGGCAGTTATCGCCGTCAAGTTCAAATGCCCCTCCACTGTATTCAGCAGTGCCTTTTGAAAACTGGCAATTCAGAATTGATACATTGTTTCCGCTACAGTATATGACTCCTCCGTATCTTGCAGAACAGGATGTGAAATTGCAGTTCAATATGTTCAGGTTGTTTCCTTCAGCGTTGATTGCACCGCCATAGGTTATGCCTGAATCTGATGCGAAAACACCATTAACAATAACAAGATTATCCAAAACCACATTGTCCGCCTGGATTTTGAATACCTGAGATTTTGATTTTGCATCAAGCTTGACATCACTTCCTGAAGATTTAATTGTAACTGCCTTGCTGATTACAATCGGGTTTCCATTTCCAGAATAAGTTCCATCCAGGGTTATTGTGTCGTTTTCATCAGCATTGTCGATTGTTGTTTGAATTGCTTCAAATGTTTTTTCATCAGTTAATGTTTGGTTATCTGCCGCCTGAACAGCGGAAAATGTTAAAAACAAAATAAGAATTATTGAAATTGCAGATAGAATTTTTTTCATTTTACACCTCATTGTTTAACGATGTGTAAAAATCTATAATTCAATGATAATAAATATTTTGAAAAAAAATAGTTGGGAATTAAATCCCGTTTACAAAGGATTTAACCCAATCAAGAATGCTATCTATTGAAAAGCCGCTGCCTGCAGCATTTCCCATAAAGTCACTTACCTGACCTTTATAGACATTTACATCTCCTTGAACGTTTTGCACTTGCTCAATGGTGTCTGCAAGGTTTTCAATATCAGTATTTGTAATGTTAATGTTGTTGTTTTGAACATGATTGTTAATGATGTTCACAATTGTGCTGTGATCGGTGACGTTGTCTTTTGAAACCTCTTCTTTAACGTCATCAACCAGTTTTGACAGTGAATCCGCATCCACACCGGAGTTATCAACAATTTCTGCCTGTGTGTTGATCTCATCGGTTGCTGCCTCTTTTACGCTTTCAGGAATTTCAACATTTGTAGCTGCCTCATATGAATTCATGATTCCTGCAAGAGCAGATTCTCCTGTTGCAGAAACCGGACTTGTTACATACACATGTCCTGCAGTGATTCCAGCTGATTTCAATGCTGAAATGTACATGTCTCCAGTAATTGTTGTGATTTTTGATTTGTCAACACTTACCTTAAGATTTCCATTGTCATTCAAATCCAATAATGCTGAAGACAATATTTGATTTGAACTGTAAGTTTTACCGGATATGCCAGTGGATATTTTATTTACATCACTAGCATAAATGATTCTTGAGTCTGCACTATTCAAATCGACATTTGATTGATCTTTAAAGAAATCATCAACTGTTGCTTTGTAAGCTGAATTTGCGTGAGTTGCCTCACCATAAGTTACTACGACGGAATTTGCTTCGCCTGAAAATCCAATAGGAATGATCATGGCGAGTACGATTAAAGCTAGGATAGCTATAGTAATTTTACGCATTTTTTATCACCTCTGTAAATTCCTATTTTTAGTTAGTCAAAGTAGTATTTAAATGTTATAGTTTTTTGGACATTTTCTAAAAATTCAAAAGTTCAGAAAAATATTGTAAAAAATATACAATGAAACAAGTTAAAATTTTAAAAATTGTTCATTTTGATTAATTTTTAAAATGAAAATTTGGCAAAATGTTAAATAACTACTTAGTACCAAGCAGTGAATCTTTCTCTCCGTTGTATCCAACAGTTTTACCAGTACGTTTAGCTTCACTTTTAGCATTAACGGCCAATTCATCAGCTTCATTGTTCAATACATTATTGGAATGGCCCTTGACTTTTACAAAAAGCAGTTCACAGTTTTTATTTTCAATTTCACCCATTAACTTCCAGATTGCCTTAATTAGCTTCAGGTTTTCAATAGGTTTTCCATCAGATTTTCTCCATCCTTTCCTCTGCCAGTTTTTAGCCCACTGAGTAAATATTCCGATGCAATAGCCACTGTCAGTGTATATTTCAATTTTATCCCCATCACAAGAGCTGTCCAGAAAGTCTTTCATGGAAGCGTATATTGCATAAAGTTCCATTTCATTGTTGGTGGTGAGTTTGCATCCGCCAGACTGGCTTGAGTCCTTTTCACCGTTGAAACATTTGATAAATGCCCAGCCCCCTTCCTGGCGCAGGTATTTTCCGTTTTTGTTAATCATCGTTGCTGCACCGTCAGTAAAATAAGAGTAAATGTCCATCTTTATCACCTCATAACTATATACATATTTTTAATAATATGATAAATATACTTTAATCAGAGGTAGTTACTATGCAAAGCAAAATTTCGGAAATACTGGAAATGCAATTTCCACCAATCGTTTTATTGAAATCAGACACAAAACCGGAAGATGCAATAGGGCCTAAAGGTGAAAAGGGCAGCTGTGTAATGAGTTTTGTTGCACAGACCATTGCAAAAAGAAAAACAACATACTTTGGCCGTGAACATATTACCTGCGGAGGAATAGCTTCAGGTTTTGGCTGGGGATCAGGCATGGCAAATGATGCTGCCATTGATTTTCAGGCAACATTTCTTTCATTAGGTGTTGATTCCGCTCCAAACAGAGAGGAATATGAGCAAAGACTGGAACACATGCCAAAAAATTCAAGTGAAATGTTCAGGCACGGTGAGAGAATCTACTGCGATTTTGAAACTGCTAAAAGCGGCATCCAATCAAGACCGGTTTATGATGAAGGACAATATGTAATCTTTAAGGGTCTTGAGAATCTGGAAGAAGGAGAAATTCCAAAATCAGTCATATTCACTGTCAATCCTATTGAACTGACCGTTTTGACACAAATCAACTCCTCATTCAGGGACAACCATGCATGCATTCTGACCCCTCAGGCTTCAGCATGTCAGGCCATTGGAAACTTTACATTCAGAGAAGCTGAAAGCGATGACCCAAATCCTATTTTAGGGCCGATTGATTTTGCGGGAAGAAGCAAGATGAAGCATTTCATTTCAAATGATTACATGAATCTTTCAATGCCTTGGGAACTGTTCCTGAAACTTGAAGAGTTGAATGAAAACAGTGTTCTTCAAACCGACCTTTGGAAAAAATTCAAATAGAAGCAAACAAATGTCCTATTTTTTCGGACAACAAACTTTTTTTAAATAATTTATAATAAATTTATAAATCTAAAAATCCTAATATTTACCAATGATAAAGTTAATCTCACCTTTGAAAAATAAAATTGGACACATTATTGCAATATTTCTGTGTTTGATAATTCAG
>JAFUIW010000119.1 GCA_017473945.1 Methanobrevibacter sp.
TAAAAAACTTTAATAATAATTTCAATTATAAAATATAATATTAATATTCTATGAAAAAACACACGCGGGTGGAAACTTGGAAAAACCACAATTGATTAATTTTATAGCAAAAGTAATGGAGGACTCTGGTTTCAAGGTTTACAAGAATTTTAAAACCTCTCAGAAAGTTGTGGATATATATGCACTATTGCCAACAACAATGGGGGATTTCGGAGTTGTTGTTGCATGTAAAAACTATGATAAAGACTTTGAAATTGGAGTAGATGTTTTAAAAGAAATGGAAGATGTTCAACAAAGTTTAAAAGCTTCTAAGGTAACTATTGTGTCTTCTTCATATTTCTCTAGTCAGGCAAGAAATTATGCTCTTAGAAAAAATATTAAATTAGTTGATAGAGACAATTTGCTTGAACTTGCTAAACGTTATCAGGACAGAACTTCTCAAACCACTTTGGATAATACTCCTTATGATGGCGGAGCATCAGATTACCTTGAGGAGGAAGGTGAGTATGAATATGATGCATATGATATGGAGTATTTGATGCAGAGAAGAGAAGCACATCCAAATGTCTATAAGAGTTCCCTGTATAGGCAGGATTACGCTCAGCAAAGATCCGCTCATGGAGGATTGTCCTCTTTATTGAATAGGGGTCGCTCTACAGTTGGTTCACTTTCTTCCACTCAATCTAATTTGTATAATTATGATGCACCTAGAAATTCAAGTTTCGAACCAATAATTTTTAAATTAATCAGCAATCCAATAATGTTAATTATTTTAGTCGTTGCCATTTCATATGCACTTGCATATATATTTGGTAATCTTTTAGGTGTGGATGCGGGCATCAGTGGTTTAATAGAGATGGTTGTAGCATTGCTTCTGTCTTATGGTTTATCCTTCTACACTGAACGTAATGCTGACTTTGTTATCAAAGGAACTTTCATATTCTTTATTTCATTAGTTATTTTAATTATATTAATTTTTGTTTAATTTAATATAATTAAAATTTATTAATATTAAAATAAAGCCTATTAAATATAAAAACCAAATCATAATGTCTGTCGGTCCGGTTTCTATCCAGATTAATGTGTGTGTTAAAATGATAGAATAAATACCAACACCAATTCCTTTTTTTAATTTATGTACCATTCCCAAAAAGACTCCCATAAACAGCATTTGTACTGTAAGTCCTATTAATCCGAAATCAAGATAACCCGGTCCGAATAATGTTGAGGTTAGGCATACATTATCTGATAGCACGTACTGACCTATAAATGTTCTAGGACTTCCTGAAGAAAAAATCATGCTTAAAATATGTCCGTGGGTTGTTCCGCCCAATGGAAGAATTCTTTCAAATACTTCAAGTGTAAATGCGGCTCTGTAAAAGACAAGTTCAACAGGATTCAATGTCCAGTGTTGAGTAGCTATGGACTGGGATGCGATATAACCTATGGCCATTATTCCAACAACAATTATTGCGATAAATGCAATTCCCACTTTTTTGGAAATTTTTTCAAGATAATACAATGTGATAAATGAACTTCCAAGAATTCCTAGAACTGAAGTTCTATATCCGTTCAATCCAAATATCAATGCTCCAAGTAGAACTAATACCAAATATTTCCTGTCGTAGTATTTTGCAAGCAAAATGTTTATCATGATTAAAAATAGGGGATATGCTACTCTCCAGATATTTGTGGTTGCATTTGATTTTAACACGCTGTTGAAAAGTGGTATTCCACCTATCAAAACCAGATTCAGCGCTTGCAGGACAAGAGCAATTACAACAAGAATCACCAACAGTTTTTCGGATAAAAAGTTGGTTTCCCGGAGATTCTCAATAGTGATTTTGTATTTGACAAAAAAAGCACCTATAGTAAACACTACACAAGCAAAGATAATTGTTAAAATTACTTCGAGGTCTAGAGGATCTTCAAAACGATAGTTAAATGACTCTATATAACCCATTAAAAGAAAAGCTAGTATGGCCACAACTACAATGAATGGTTGAAAAAAATCTAGTTTTTCAAGTTTCATACTCTATCCTTCTAGTTCCAGAGAAGATATTGCAAGGTTTCCTCCGAAATCAGGCATTGCTGCAACATGTGTGTGGACATAGCTTGCAAGTGTATTTCTCTCCATAAATCCGTCCTGGTTGTTGTATGAGCCTTTTCCACGCAATACATTAAATGCCAAATTGTGTTTGATGTTGTTTTTATCAACAATTACCTTTGAGTAGTGAAATTCATGCCCGTGGAACTTTTCACCTTTTTTGGAAATGATGTTGTCTTGGGTCACTTCAGCTATGGTGTACTTTAGTGCCTGCACCCGTTTTGTAAGAATTGACTTGTATGGATATACATCTACCATTTTATCTTCATGGATTGAATTCATAAGATACATTAAACCACCACATTCGGCAAATATAGGCCTATCTTCTAGGTGGAACTGCTTGATTTCTTTAAGCATATTTTCATTTAAACTAAGTTGTTTCGAAAAGAGCTCAGGGTATCCTCCACCGATGTATAGTCCGTCAACATCAGGCAATTCCTCATCCTTCAATGGTGAAAAATATTCAATTTTAGCATTATTTGCTTCTAAAGATTCAATATTTTCCTTGTAATAAAAATTAAACACCTCATCAAATGCCACTCCAATTTTAACCGGTTGTTTATTTAGTTTATTCCAGATTGGAACAATATCTGATGTGATTTTTGGAGCAGTTTTAGCAATTTCAACCAATCTGTCCAGATCAATTGAATTTTTGATAACTTCGCTCCAGATATCAATGAATTTTAGGGAATTTTCTCTTTCAACTGCAGGAACAAGACCCAAATGTCTCTGCTCAATTGAAATATTGTCGTCACGAACAATTCCTCCAATAACTTCTGTTTTGGTGATTTCTTCAATTGAACGCTTGGTTTTCTCATAATGCGCTTTGTTCTTAACTTTGTTTAGAATGACTCCGGCAATATTTATTTCAGGATCCAATGCCTTAAAACCTAAAACCAATGCGGCGGCGCTTTTAACCAGACTTCGGGAATTGATGATTAGGATAACAGGAGCTTTAAGTGATTTTGCAACAGAAGCTGTGCTTCCAATATCATTGATAGAGTCAATTCCTTCATATAGTCCTCTGACACCTTCAATTACTGCAATGTCTTTACCTTCCATTCCTTTCAAATAGGCATCTCTAACCTGTCCTTTCTGCATAAAAAATGAATCCAGGTTTCTGGATGTATTTCCAGTAGCTAATGTATGGTAAGACGGATCAATATAATCGGGTCCAACTTTGAACGGTTGCACATTGTATTTTTCACTTAATGCCTTCATTATTCCGGTAGCTATTGTTGTCTTTCCAACGGCACTGCCTGTTCCTGCTAAAATAATTCTCATAAATATTA
This sequence comes from Methanobrevibacter sp., assembly GCA_017473945.1. GTDB lineage: Archaea > Methanobacteriota > Methanobacteria > Methanobacteriales > Methanobacteriaceae > Methanocatella. The sequence goes on from JAFUIW010000119.1 coordinate 3,400, forward strand.
ATTTGAATCTTTATTATATAATCATTTTTGTATGATTAAATCATTTTATATAATATTAAAACTAAAATTTATATCATAATATATGGTGGTATAATGAGAATTTTATTAATCCATTCTGATTATTTAAATTACAATGTAAAAAATAAAACACCTGTAGCTGAAGAAATCGATGAAGCCTTACATGAAGGCTCTTTTGATGATTCTTTAGTAGTATTTACAAGTGTTGAAAAAGAAGATGAAGATAATCCAGAAGGTATTGTTAAGAACTTAGTTAAAGAAGTTATTAAAACTAATGATCAAGTTAAAGCAGAAAATATTGTATTATATCCATATGCTCACTTATCTTCTTCATTAGGTTCTCCAAAAGTTGCAGTTCAAATCTTAAAAGATACAGAAGAAGCACTTTTGGCTGAAAACTTAAATGTTAAAAGAGTACCTTTCGGATGGTATAAGGCATTTGAAATTTCCTGTAAAGGACACCCATTAAGCGAACTTTCCAGAACAATCACCGCTGATAAGGAAGAGGAAAAAGTTGAAAGGAAACCTTCCAAATGGCAAATCCTTGAAGGGGACAAAATTACTCAAATCGATGACTTTGATTTTGATAACCACGCATTCAAGCAATTGGTTGATTATGAACTTGGCTGTGGGGCATCTGACGAAGGTGAACCTCCTCATGTAAAATTAATGAGAGAAAAAGAAATCTGTGATTATGAACCTGCATCAGATGTCGGAAACCTCAGATGGTATCCTAAAGGAAAATTAATCAGAGATTTGCTTGCGGATTATGTTTATGACTTAACTGTTGAACGTGGAGCAATGCCTGTTGAAACTCCAATTTTCTACGATTTGGACAATCAGGCAATCTATGAGCATGCATACAAATTCGGTGAAAGACAGTACAGAACTGACACTAAAAAGAAGTTAATGCTCAGGTTTGCAGCTTGTTTCGGTGCATTCAGATTAATGAGTGATTCATACTTAACTTGGAAAAACTTCCCTGCTAAAATTTTCGAATTAACAAGATACAGTTTCCGTTATGAGAAAAAAGGTGAAGTTGTTGGTCTTAAAAGATTAAGAGCATTTACCATGCCTGATTGCCATTCATTCTGTACTGATGTTCTAGCATCCCTTGAAGAGTTCTCTCAACAAACTGATATGTGTATGCAGACTGGTGTTGACTTAAACCTTGACTTTGAAGTAATTTTCAGAGCAACTCAAGATTTCTTCGATGAAAATGAAGAATGGATGTATGAAATCGCACGCAAGTTCAATAAACCAATTTTATTAGAGATCTTACCTGAAAGACACCATTATTGGGTATGTAAAATCGACTTGGCAAATATTGATGCATTAGGCCGTCCAATTGAAAACCCTACTGTTCAAATCGATGTTGAAAGTGGTAAAAGATTTGACATTACCTATTTAGGAGAAGACGGCAATCAACACAATCCTACAATATTGCACACTTCACCAACTGGAAGTATTGAAAGAGTTTTATGTGCAATGCTTGAAAAAACTGCTATTGAAATAAATGAAAAAGCTCCAATGTTACCAACTTGGTTAAGTCCAATTCAAGCTAGAATTTTAACTATTGGTGAAGCTCACAAAGAATTTGCAGAAGAATTATATCAAAAAATCAATGCAGCTAACATTCGTGTTGATATTGATGATAGAGATGAAAGTGTCGGTAAAAAAATCAGAAATGCATCTAAAGAATGGATTCCATACATTTTCGTAGTTGGAGATAAGGAAATGGAATCTGGTAAATTCCAAGTAACAGTTCGTGAAACTGGTGAAAAAGTTGACATGACTGTAGATGAGTTAATTGCTGAGATAAATGAAAAATGTAAAGGAAAACCTTTCAGAAGATTACCTTTACCAAAAGATATCTCAAAAAGGATTAACTTCCAATAATTATATTTACAAATAAAAATATATTATAAAATGTTATTACATAACGGAGGAAATTTAATGGACTCAATGTATAGAATTGGAGAAGCTCTTATTGGAGATGGCCCTGAATTAGCACATGTTGATTTATTAATAGGTGATAAACAAGGACCAGTTGGTCAAGCTTTCGCTAACGGTTTATCAAATCTTTCTGTAGGACACACTCCTTTAACAAGTGTAATTAGACCTAACTTAATGACCAAACCAGCTACTTTAATCATTCCTAAAGTAACTGTTGGTGATTTGGAAGATGCAAGTAAAATATTTGGACCTGCACAGACCGCTGTGGCAAGAGCAGTAGCTGATGCAGTGGAAGACGGATACATTTCAAAAGATATTGTTGAAGATATTGTAATAAATGTTAGCGTATTCATAGATCCTTCTGCTAAAGATTACAGAAAAATTTATCAATACAACTATGGAGCAACCAAATTAGCTATTAGAAGAGCAATGGAAGGATACCCATCTATTGATAAAGTTCTTGCAGAAAAAGACCGTGGAACTCACCCAATTATGGGATTCAAAGTCAAAAAACTTTGGTCACCACCATACTTACAAGTTGCACTTGACCTTGATAATGAAGCTGCAATGGAAAGAATCATTTCTGAATTACCAGACAATGACAGAATTCTTCTCGAAGCAGGTACTCCACTCGTTAAAAAATTCGGTGTTGGTATCATTGGAAAAATCAGAGCTTTACGTCCGGATGCATTCATTATTGCTGATTTAAAAACTTTAGATGTTGGTCGTGTAGAAGTTAAAATGGCTGCTGATGAAACTGCAGATGCAGTTGCTATTTCTGGTTTAGGTACCATAGAATCAATTGCTAAAGCAATTCATGAAACCCAAAAGCAAGGTATCTATTCCATCCTTGATATGATGAATGTTGATGAATTTGCTAAAAAATTAGCTTTACTCCCTGACGATTTAAAACCGGATATAGTATTGTTACACAGAAATGTTGACATGGAATCCTACAGAGCTGAACATGGTGAAGATGTCGGTGACATGACCGAATGGGGTAATATTAAAGACATTAAAGAGGTTCTTGGTAAAAAAGGTCTTGTTGCTGTTGCTGGTGGTATTAAACCTACAAATGTTGAAGAAGCTATTGGTAAAGGTGCAAACATCATTATTGCAGGTAGATACATCATTGGTTCTAGAGATGTAAGAAGAGCTGCACAAGACTTCTTAGAACATTTCGACCCAGATCCAGATAACATGAGACTTGCTATGGATGAAGACGAAAACATTGAAGTAAATGATAAGTAAATTAGATTATTCTAATTTACAACTATTTTTTTTTAAAAGGAGTTTTTTATATGGGATTTTGTAATTCTTGCGGTAGGCCTATTGTAAAAGAAGATTATGGGACTAACAAAGATGGAAGTCTAAATGATGAGTTTTGCCGTGATTGTTATCAAAATGGTGAGTATACTGAACCTGATATAACTTTAGAAGAAATGATTGTCAGGAAAACTAAAGAGATGATGGCGAAAAATGATAGATTGCCTGAAACTCATGCGACAGCCATAACAGCCACTTTTATTCCTGGGCTAAAAAGATGGAATCCTGAGTTCCAAGATGACTATAAAACACTTTAACTTTTACTATTTAAAATAAATTCTTTAACTTTATTTGCTATATATTCATCGCGGGATTTGCTGGTCTTAATATTATATAGCTCTTCTTCCAGTTCATTATATTTGTCAACTAAGTCATTATATTCAAGACGAAGTGAATCATAATCTTTTTCTAAATCTTCATTAAGTTCATACATTTCTGCATAGCTAGTTTTGGTATTGAGATTTTCTTGTTTTAATTGGTCGTATTTTGAACTTACCTGGTTATAACTTTCTTTGATTGAGATGTGTTCTTCTTTTAATGTAGAACATTTGGTTTTAAGATTCTTATTTTCCTCTTTAATGCTGGAATATTTGGTTTTGAGGTTTTCGTTTTCAGTTTTGATATTTACAAATTTGGTTTTGAGGTTTTCGTTTTCAATGATTAATTTGGAGTGTTTGTCTCTAATTAAGTTATTTTCATTTCTTAAATCATTGATATTGTCTTCATGTAAATTATTAAATTTATTTTCCATTTCAGCTAATTCATCATTTTTTTGAGCAAGTTCAGCTTTTAAATTCTCATTTTCTGTTTGAACTTCTGGAGTAGAGATGTTCAAATTATTTTCTAGTTGTTCTTTCAATTCCTTCACTTCCTCAACATGTAAATAATTAGCTATTTTTAATGCGTAATTTTCTTCTTCTAAGTCTTTGAAATTTTCAATTTCTGATTGAGGAATAATCAATACCTCTTCTTTATTTTGGTAAATGTCTTCATTTTTAGGTACTGTAATCTGGATTTGTTCTGTAGTATACTTTTTTCTCTCACCGTTTTTAAGTGTTCTATTGTATTCTCTAGAATATTTTTTTACAATACCTTTACCGACTTTCATATTTAAATCCTCATTATTATGATTTGTAGTTTTACAATTATAAATCTTATCCTATTTCAAAATTGATTTCGAATAGGAAATATTTTTAATTTTTTGACGAAATATTTGATGGAATATGATGGTGTAACATATTTTTTCAAAGGAGGCATAATTATTAACTTTGAACTGTATAATTATAATTGTATAAATTTTTGTATGGCAGTGATTGTTATTGTTGCGGTATAAATTTTTATATATATCAATTGTGGGGGTAAAAAATATTAAAAAACTATTGGCTCCATTAATAGTTATTGTTTTAGTAATGATTGCTATAGGTGGGGTTTACGCAGAAGATATTGATGTTGATTCATCAGATGTGACTGAAAGTCCGATTTCTGCTGATGTGGATGCAAGTTTATCTTCCTGTGATGCTTTTAATAACGATTTATCCAATATTTATCAATCTTCGGATATGCCACAAATTAATGAAAAAATTGGTTATGCAGAGGATAATTCTCATGGGCATGAATCAAACATTGCTGTAATAGATACTGACTGCTATAATGATTCATATTGTCGTGAATCTGATATTCATGTTGTTGGTGTTGATTTGACAAATGTCGATTCAATTGATTGCAGTGAAAATGTTCAAAGCATGGCTGATAATGATTACGTTATGCTGGCTGTAAGTGTGCCTAGCATACCTGAAGATAGTGAACCAGTATTTGAGGATATTTTAAGAGAATCTGGATATATTTCTAAAGTGGAAGAGGTATATTATGGGTTATTATCTGCTAAGGATAATAAAAAACTTTTAAATTCTGCTGGTTCTTCGAAAACATTATTGTTTGCAAATATGGCTTATTGGTATAATGAGACTGTAAAAATTGAAATACTTCAAAAAATAGCAAATAATGAAGAAAGCTATGAAGGTTTGTTTGATGTTAATACAGTTACTAAAGCATTACTAAAATATGATTCACAAGAAAAAGAATGGTGGATTTATAAATTTAGCGATAGTGAAGATGAACAAAGTCATGTAATTAATGATACTAACTCTCATGGTTTGGATTATGCATATAGTAAACACGTAAATGTGACCAATAAAGATATGCTTAACTTTGTAGTCTTAACTCCTTATGGAATTGTTTTTATTGAAGAACAATCATCCGTGGATTCTTGGGACGGTTTAGATGATATTCTTGATGGGATATCAAGTAAAACTTTATTGCCGGATCATCAAGCAATATGGACTCCATTATTGTTGTTAACACAACATGATTCGAAAGAATCAGATGTAGATAGTCATACTGATGATAACACGGATAAAGACAAAACAAACAACAATGACAACAAAAAACATAATGGCGACGCAGTTCAACCTGATTCAAGTAATCATGGCGGAAAATCTTATCAAAGATATGGGGGAGGATATTATTCAAATTATCTAACTTCAAGTGTTGCCAAGGGTCTTAGTTTAGTTAATTCAACTGGTAATGAGACAAATTCTACCAATGCCACTGTTGGTGATAATAAAAAAATGGTTGAGTCTCCTAAAATAGACCAAAATGCAAAACCGACATATACTTTGGTTTATGCAATTATTGGAATTGTCATTATTAGTATTTTGTTTAATTCAAGTTATATAAAAAGAGATGACTGAGATTTATGGGATTATTAACTTTTTTAAGTTTTTAATCTTATTTTATTTTTTTCAATTTCAAAAATATTTTATTGATTGTTTTATAAACTATTTTTATGAAAGTTTTTGGTATTTGTGCAAGTCCTAGAAATAACACGACTGAACATGTTTTAAAAAATGCTTTAAATCAGCTTGAAGAGGATGGCTTTGATTGTGTAATCTTCACTTGTCAGGCCAAATCCATTAAACCATGCATGCATTGCGATTTCTGTTTGGAGAATAAGAAATGCATTATTGATGATGATATGGAAGATGTTTACAAAAATCTCCTGGAGGCTGACGGCATTATTTTGGCCACTCCGATTCAAAGTGGAGGTATTAGCAGTAATTTGTCAGCCATTATGGACAGAACCCGTGCATTGGAAGCAATCGACTATAATTTGCTTCGGGGAAAAATTGGCATGAGCATTGCCGTTGGAGGGGACAGAACCGGAGGCCAGGATTTTGCACATCTAAAAAATATTACATATTTCATGATTCATGGAATAATTCCGGTAAGTGGAGGTCCTTTCGGGTCTAATTTAGGAGCTTCATTCTGGTCTGATGATTCTTTAGAGAATATTAAAAATGATTCTTATGGTTGGGAGTCATTAAACAGGACTTTAATTGAATTTGAAAATTTTTTAAATAAGTATATTTAAATACTAAAATTTATTTATATTAATAATAATTGATTTTTAAAGGTATATTATGGCAAATAAGTTAGTAAGAGGCAGTTTGATAATTTTCATAGGTAATATAATTTTCCGTATCGGAGGTTATTTATACCGTTTTTTAATGGCTACATTATTAGGACCAGTTAATAATGGTATTCTAGGAACTACAATGTCTGTTCAGGGAATATTCCAGACTTTAGCTTCTGGTGGTCTTCCTCCAGCTATATCCAAATATATTGCAGAGTATGAAGCTGTCAATGACCATAATATGGCCAGGCAGACCATTTATACAGCATTGAAAATTATGGTTTTCTTTGGATTAGCTTTGGGATTTTTAATAATTTTTGTCATTGCTCCATTGCTTGCAAATAATTTCATGGGAAAGCCTGAAGTAATGGTTCCATTGCAAATCATCGGTTTGATTACTCCGTTCAGTGTTGTTTTGGGTGCATTTCGGGGCGCATTTCAGGGAGTATACAAAATGGAATACATTGTATATACCCGTGCTATTGAGCAGTTAGAAATGATTTTGTTTGCAACAGCATTTGTTTTGATAGGATTGTCTGTTGTCGGTGCTCTTTGGGGTACAGTTATCGGTTATGCCCTTGCTGCACTTTCTTCTGTGGTGATTTTTAAGTTTTACATGGGAAAATACATACCTCAAGCCAGTGATGACTTTAATTTCCCATTGCGTGAAGAACTAAAACTGGGTTGGATGTTAGTTAAATTTGCTATTCCTGTTATTATCACCGCTATTGCTGAAATGCTTATCTATAATATCTGTACTCTTATTATGGGAAGATTTTTAACATTAGAAAGTATCGGATTTTTCACAGCCGCTGATCCTATTGCCAGATTGCCTTTGATGATTTCTATTTCTGTAGCGACTACAATTTTACCTGCTTCATCTGAGGCATTTAAACTTAAGGATATTTCAGCACTTCAAAAATATGTAGGTGAATCCTATAAGATTTCATTGCTGTTTGTAGTTCCAATGTGTGTCGGTCTTGCTTTATTCTCAGTACCAATTTTAAGATTGCTTTACTTCAAGATTCCTGCTTATGCAGCTGGTGCTCCTGCGTTGGCGATTTTATCTATTGGGATGACTTTCTATTCCATATTCGCAATATCAACCAGTATCATTCAGGGTGTTGGAAATCCTAGAATTCCTATGTACATTCTAATATTCGGTTCCATTACCACTGCCGGGCTCTGTTGGATATTTGCTCCGATTTTAGGAATTGCGGGTGGTGCTGCAGCTACAACTATCGCCTGTTTTTTAATGATGATTCCATGCATTTACTTTGTTTTCAAACTCACAAAGACAAAAGCACCAACCAAATCCGTCATAAAAATATTGTCTGCAACAGCTATTATGGGAATTATCGGATTGTTAATACCTAAAACTATTATTTGGCTATTCCCTGGAATATTTGTATGTATGATTGCATATTTCTTTGCATTAATTTTAGTAAAATTTTTCACAAAAGAGGATATTGCAACCTTTAGGGATTATTCATCTAAATTCGGTCCGTTATCTAAATTAATAAATAAACTATTAAATTTTGTTGAAAAAATAGAATTTAGAAATAAATAATCGAAAAATTATTTATATATAAACTACATATATTTATCATAGTATATAATTGGGGGATTATATATGGCTGATGTGAGTGCAGGTGTTGAATATAAAA
>JAFUIW010000120.1 GCA_017473945.1 Methanobrevibacter sp.
GATGACTGATTTGAGGAGGAACAGGGTTATCATACTCAATATCAATTAATCTTATTTTGAAAGTTCTGGTTGCATCTCCTTCAAAGGTAATGATGAAATTACCTTCATCAACAGACATTAAAACTCTGTCTTGTGATTTTGCACGTTTAAGAACTCTCATGAATTCATCAGTGTCAATATTGATTTTTTCAGGAACATCACAAATATACTCATCGAATAAACTAGCTTTAAGTTCTAAGTGTACGAAAGTTATGTGACTACGGTCTAAGGCATCTAATCTCATGCCTTCACTATCAGTTTGAATTTGTACTTCATCTACAATTGATGAAATAGCATCAAAACTGGTTTTTAATATACTAGAATCACTTAATTCTGCTTTAAACATAAATAATCCTCTAATCAGTAATATGTTTATATTTATCTTTTACTATATAATAAGTTTTACTTTTTATGATAAATTATTGATTTGCGGCTTTTTTCATTGCAGAAACATACTCTTTTATTGGTTCTGTTGCATTTTCACCATGTTCCTCAATTATTTTTACGATTGCACTGCCTACAATGACACCATCTGCAATTTTGGCAATTTCAGATGCCTGCTGAGGAGTATTTATTCCAAAACCGACCGCCAACGGCAGATCAGTGACGTCACGAATATCCTCTAAAATTGAATTCAAGTCAGTTTTTATTTCTGAACGCATTCCTGTAACTCCCAATGATGAAACCACATAAATGAAGCCTGTGGCATCACCGGCAATCATTTGAATCCTTTCCTTTGATGTTGGAGCGATTAGAGAAATTACATCCACATCGTTTTTACGTGCAATGTCTGCAATTTCACCTTTTTCCTCATAAGGCAGATCCGGAGATATAATCCCGTCAACACCCACTTCGCTACATTTTTTAAAGAATTCTTCATAGCCATAAAAGAAAACGGGATTGATATAAGTTAAAAACACAATTGGAATATCGGTTTTTTCACGAATAGCCTTAACTGCATCAAAAACATCATCAGTTGTTGTATTTTGATTTAAAGCTCTTACATTAGCATCCTGAATTACAACACCTTCAGCCATAGGGTCTGAGAAAGGAATGCCTATTTCTATTAAATCACAGCCGGCTTCCTCCATTGCAAGGGCAAATTCCACAGTCTTTTCAATATTCGGATCTCCTGCAGTGAAAAAACCAATGAATGCCTTTCCGTTTTTAAATGCATTAGCTATTTTACTCATTTAACTCAACTCCCCTATATTCTGCAATTGACCTGACGTCCTTGTCCCCTCTTCCAGATAAGCAAATCATAATGATATCATCCTTATTCATTGTCGGCGCTATTTTCATTGCATGAGCTACCGCATGGGCACTTTCAATTGCAGGAATGATACCTTCCATTCTTGACAGGTATTCAAATGCCTCAACAGCGTCTTCATCATTGATTGGGACATATTCAGCCCTGCCAGTATCTCTCAAATATGCATGTTCAGGTCCTACACCAGGATAGTCAAGACCTGCTGAAACAGAATAGACCTCTGCAATCTGTCCATAATCCCCTTGGTTAAATATGGATTTCATTCCATGGAATATTCCTATTTTACCGTTGGTCAGTGCAGCAGCATTGTATGGAGTGTCCACTCCTTTTCCACCTGCTTCACATCCAATCAATCTGACTTCTTCATCATCTATGAAATTGTAAAATGCTCCCATGGCGTTACTTCCACCGCCAACACATGCAAGAACTGCAGTCGGAAGCCTTCCTTCAATGTCCAAAAATTGTTGGCGAGCTTCAGCACTTATTACCGCCTGAAAATCCCTAACCATCATTGGAAACGGATGAGGTCCCATTGTGGAACCTATTACATAATTGGTATCATGAACATTTGCAATCCAATCTCTGAATGCGTCATTTACTGCATCCTTAAGAGTTTTTGTTCCGGATTTGACTGAATGCACTTTTGCTCCAAGCAATTCCATCCTATAAACATTCAATGCCTGTCTTTTTGTATCCACTTCACCCATGAACACTTCACAGTCCATATCCAATAGTGCAGCGGCTGTTGCGGTAGCTACCCCATGCTGGCCTGCTCCAGTTTCAGCAATTACTCTTGTTTTGCCCATTTTTTTAGCAAGCAAAACCTGTCCTAAAACATTATTGATCTTATGAGCCCCAGTGTGGTTTAAATCTTCACGCTTCAAGTATATTTTTGCACCACCGAGGTCTTCCGTCATTCTTTTTGCATAGTATAACAGGGAAGGCCTTCCGGCATATTCCTTTAATAAAGTGTTCAACTCTTCTATAAATTCAGGGTCGTTCATGTAATGATTGTATTGCTCTTCGAGATATAACAATTCATTCATTAACGTTTCAGATATGTATTGACCACCATATTCACCATATCTTCCTTTACTCAACTTATTACCTCCATGAGTTCCTTAATCTTATTTTCATCTTTATAATCATTAGTTTCAAGGCTTGAACTTAAATCAATAGCATAGGGGTTGAATTCCTCAATAGCTTTTTTGACATTTGTGGAATTGATTCCTCCAGCCAGGAAAAATTCTTTTTTCAAATCTTTTCTTATCAGTCGCCAGTCAAAGGTTTTTCCACTGCCCTTTCCACTGTCAAGAAGCAAATAATCTGCAGGAATTATCATATTCTGACAAGTCCTCCTCATCAGACATTTCAATTGCCTTGATAATTTTTAGTTCATCATTGGTATTTTCTTTTAAATTATTAATATAATCTTCACTTTCCCTGCCATGCAATTGAGCAATTTCAATAATGTCATCCTTAAACAATTTTATAATTTCATTCTGAGGCGCATCGACAAAAACACCTACAGATATGATATCAGAACTCAAATTATTTTTCATCTGCCCTGCAAGTTTGTGAGATACTTTCCTTTTAGAATCTGCGAATACAAAACCTACATAATCCGGCTTGTATTTATTTACTATTTCTATATCTTCCAATCGCCTGAGTCCGCAGATTTTAATCTTAACCATTTTTCAACTCCGAAATCATAGCCTTCTTATCACCGCATTTCATTAAAGTTTCGCCTATTAAAACAGCATCAACATCATTTTCTTTTAATCTGCTTACATCTTGCGGTGTTTTAATGCCACTTTCTGAAATAAATATAACATCACCACTAACACATCTACGTAGACTGATACTGTTTTCGATATCTACTGTGAAATTTGTCAAATCCCTATTGTTAACGCCAATAATTTCAGCACCAACATTCAGTGCAGTCCTGATTTCGGTAGCGTCATGAGTTTCAACAATAGCTGAAAGACCAAGATTATGTGCCAAATCCAAATATTTCTTTAGCTCGACCATTGATAAAATAGAAACTATCAGCAATACTGCAGATGCCCCCAATAGCTTAGCTTCCCAAATCATATATTCATCAATGACAAAATCCTTTCTTAAAATCGGAATGCTGACATTTTGGGCAATTTCTCTTAGGTAGTCATTTGACCCCTTAAAAAAGTACGGTTCTGTTAAAACTGAAATCGCTGATGCCCCTGCATTTTCATAATCCTTTGCAATGGACACATAATCAAAATCTTCAGCAATCAATCCTTTTGAAGGTGAAGCCCTTTTGACTTCAGCGATGATTGAGATTTCAGGTTCGCTTAAAGCCTTTTTAAATGGAAAATCATGAGTTATTTCCAATTGTTGAACTTCCTCTTTAATTTCATCAAGGGATTTGTTTTCCTTGGCTTCCTGCAATCTTTCCTTGGTTTTTGCAACTATCTCATCCAACATAATAATCAACTGTTTGTAATTTCTATAAATCTTTCCAACTGTTTGAGTGCCTTTCCGGAATCTATGATTTCCTCTGCAAGTTCAACACCATCGCGCAGGGAATCAACTTTACCTGCAACATACAAACCGGCTGCGGAATTCAGTAAAACCGCATTTCTTTTAGGGCCTTTTTCACCACTTAAAATTGATAAAGTGATTTTTGCATTTTCCTTAGCATCTCCGCCGACGAGATCATCTTTAGATGCCTTTTCCATTCCGAAGTATTCCGGTGTGATTTCATAGGCCATTATTTCACCGTCCTTGAGCTCACAAACTGAGGTTTTGTCACTTACAGAAATTTCATCCATTCCGTCAACACCATAAACTGTCAATGCTGATTTAACACCTAAGTTTTTTAATACTTTTGTCAAAGGTTCTACAAGGTCTTTTTCATAAACTCCCAAAACTTCCATGGACGCTCCCGCAGGACTGGTTAAAGGTCCCAGAATATTAAATATTGTTCTGATTGACAATTCCTTACGAACGCCGGCAACATATTTCATTGCAATGTGGTAGTTTTGAGCAAAAAGAAAACACAAATTAATTTCCTTTAAGCATTTTAAGCTTTTTTCAGGCTCGATATGAATGTTAACCCCCAATTCCTCTAAAACATCTGCAGCGCCGCATTTGCTTGATGCTGATCTGTTTCCATGTTTTGCGACCGGAACTCCAGCGGCTGAAATAACAATGGAGGATGTTGTGGATATATTGAATGTGTTTGAACCGTCACCTCCGGTCCCAACAATTTCCAGAACTTCCTCGTCATTCAATAACCTTACACAGTGTGCCCTCATAGCTTCTGCGGATGCAGTTATTTCATCAATTGTTTCTCCTTTCATTGACATTGCGGTTAAATATGCGCTCATCTGCACTTCACTGGCTTCACCACTCATGATTTCATCCATGGTTTGGTAAGCTTCATCATATGTTAAGTTTTCATTTTTATATACCTTTAAAATAGCTTCTTTAATCATAAAATCCCCTTTTCAACTTTCTGTAGAAAATTTTCAATAATTGTTAATCCGTCAGGAGTTAAGATTGATTCCGGATGGAACTGAAGACCATAAACATTGAAATCCTTATGTTTTACTGCCATTATTTCACCATCGTCCTTTGATTTTGATATTATCTCCAGACAGTCTGGAAGCGTATCTTCAACCAAACTCAATGAATGATACCTGCCAACGCTGATTTCAGTCGGCAAACCTTTAAAAATAAAATCATAATCAAGTGAAATTCTTGAAGTTTTTCCATGCATTAACCTTTTTGCATGAGATATTTCACCGCCAAACGCTTCACAAATTGATTGATGACCCAAACAAACTCCCAAAATTGGAATTTTACCTGTGAAATTTAAAACTGTCTCGATGCAGATTCCCGCATCCTCAGGTTTTCCAGGTCCTGGAGATAAAATAATGCACTCCGGATTTAATTCGGAAATTTCCTCAACAGTTATCTTGTCATTTCTGACAACCCTAATGTCTGTATTAATCTCGCCAATCAACTGATACAGGTTATATGAAAAGCTATCATAGTTGTCGATTAAAAGAATCATTCTATACCTCCATTTGCAACTTCAAGTGCATTTATTACAGCAGCAGCTTTATTCAGGCATTCATCGAATTCCTTGTCAGGTACGCTGTCAGCAACTATTCCTGCACCAGAGCGTATGAATACTTTGTTATTTCTTGCAAATGCAATCCTGATTGAAATGCAGGTGTCAATATTTCCGCTCAAATCCACATATCCTATGGCTCCGCCATAAATTCCCCTTTTATTATCCTCAAGTTCATTTATTATTTCACAGGCTCTTATTTTAGGAGCACCGGACAGGGTTCCTGCAGGCAAAATAGAATCTATTGCAACAAGAGAATCCAAATCGCTCCTTAAAGTTCCGCTTACTGTAGAACCTATATGCATCACATGCGAAAATCTCTCAATGGACATGTATTTTTCAACATTGACGGAACCTATATCAGAAATTCTTCCGATGTCATTTCTTCCAAGGTCCACCAGCATGTTATGTTCAGCCAATTCCTTTTCATCTGCCAATAACTCCTTTTCAAGTTCCAAATCTTCCTCATCAGTTTTTCCGCGTGGCCTTGTTCCGGCAAGTGGAAATGTGAACAGTTTTTTGTCAGTTAATTTTACCAAGGTTTCCGGAGATGCCCCCGCTATTTCAATATCATCACTTGAAAAATAAAACATGTAAGGGGACGGATTGGTGGTTCTTAAAACCCTGTATGTGTCAAATAGGCTTCCGGATATGTCGGCCTCAATCCTGTTTGACAGGACAACCTGGAAAATGTCCCCTTCAGTTATGTAATTTTTAGCTTTTAAAACCATATCACAATATTTTTCACGTGAAAAAACAGGTTTAAAATCAGATTTTAATTCCAATGGTTTTATTTCAGCCTTTTTACCATTTTTAATTAAATCTGCAAGTTCCTTTAAATCGCCGCATGCTTTTTCATAATTGCTTTTCAAATCATCTGTTTTGATATTTGAAATCAGTATGATTTTTTGCTTGAAGTTATCAAAGGCTATCACCTTGTCAAAAAGCATCAGGTCAATGTCCTTGAATTGATCCTGATTTTCAGCATCGAGATTTAGGGAAGGTTCTGCATATTTGATGTAATCGTATGCGAAATATCCGACAAAACCTCCTGTAAAGGGAGGCAAATAATCTATTTTTGGAGATTTATTTTTATTTACCAAATCATTAATTATTGCACTAGGATTATCCGTTTCAATTGTTATTTCATCATCATTGAATTCATCGAAGTTTTCGCTGCCTTTGATTTTGACAATGCCGTCCTGGCATGTGAATTCCAGAAGAGGATTGAAACCTAAAAATGAATATCTTCCCCATTTTTCCGTATCTTCTATACTTTCCAGCATGTAACAATGCTTACTGATATTCTTTAACACTTTTAAAACTTCTATCGGAGTGGCAATGTCTGAAAACAGTTCATAAGACACTGGAATACGCTTATACTCCTCATTTTTTGCAATATTTTTTACTTCTTCAAAACTTGGGGAAAACATTTTATCACTAGATTATGATTTATATAATGTACTATTTAAAACCTTGTTGTCATAATTTGTACATTGAAAAATAAGCGAAAAAAAATATGATTACATTTTATCCTGTTCTTTGGAGAACTGAATAACAATTTTTTTAATTTCCCTGCTTTCCAAATAAGGAATCTGTTCAGTTATCTCCATTTCCAGGTCTTTATTCAATTGCAATCTTTTTTGAGCATATTCATCGCCGGAAAATTCACTGCGATACTGTTTGTTCAGATTTGAATATTTGGTAATCAGGGGCTGAAGAATTCTGCCGATGTCTTCCTCCAACATGTCATTTTTGATTTTCTGTTTTCTGATATCAGAAACAAAACCCACGACAGTCATGAAAAAGCCTAAAACGGTTACTGTCAATGCCGGAACAAAAATCTTATCATTGCCCAAAAACAGTATAGATAAAAAGATTCCAATAAATATCAAAGCAATACCAATTTTTTTTAAATCCATGATAAATAGTCTATTTCATTTATTATTTAACTTTTTCAATTCTTTAACAATTGAACTTAACAACATTATTGCAGAAACAATTGCCAAAATGCCAATAATTAACATCACTGAAACATCTGTAAACAATAACTCATTAAC
>JAFUIW010000121.1 GCA_017473945.1 Methanobrevibacter sp.
ATTTTATCATTAATCAATTCAGCATTCAATATTGAAGCACCAGCAGCTCCACGAATAGTATTATGTCCAACAAGAACATATTTAAAACTATTATCAAATGCTTGGTCTTTTCTTAATCTACCAACAGTAACAGCCATACCATTACCAGCATTTCTGTCCATTCTTGGTTGTGGACGGTCATCTTCTTCTTTGACAATTACTGGATTTTCAGGAGCAGAATATAAATTTAATTCTTGAGGCAATCCTTTGAAATTTGCCATACTATCCTTAACATCCGCAACATCAAAGTTTTCATTCAACTCTACAAATACTGCTTCAGTATGACCATCAATAACAGGTACCCTATGACATGATGCACTTAATTTGAAATCTGCTCTGACTACATCAGTTCCATCAAATGAACCTAAAAGATAGAGAGATTCACTTTCCATTTTTTCTTCTTCCCCTCCAATGTAAGGAACAAGATTATCAACAATAGCCATTGATGGTACGCCATTATAACCTGCACCAGACACCGCCTGCATGGTTGAAACTCTAACGGATTTTACATCAAAATTTTCAACAATTGGTTTTAATGTTAAAGCTAAAGCGATTGTTGAGCAGTTAGGATTGGTTACAATGAAACCATCCCAATCATTTTCTTTTTGCTGTGCATCGATCATGTCTAAGCATTGAGGATTGACTTCAGGAATCACCAAAGGAATATTTTTTTTCATCCTGTGCGCACTTGCATTACTTGCAACCACATAGTCTTTAGCGAATTCTTTTTCAACTTTCAATGCAAAATCGGCAGGAAGAGATGAAAATACAATATCAACATCGTTATCCATTGCATCAGGATTAGTTTCTACAACTTTAATGTCTTTAACAGAATCTGGCATCTCATTATCCATATACCATGTTGTAGCATCCTCATATCTTTTACCTGCAGAACGTGAAGATGCAGCTAAAGCTGTAATTTCAAAATCTGGATGATTTTCAAGTAATTGAATAAATCTTTGGCCAACCATTCCAGTTGCACCTAGTACTCCCACATTTACCATATAGCTCACCTATTCTAATCCTAAAACATCATTCATGCTACTGACAATTCCTTTTTCAGCAGCAGGAACATATCTGATGGCTCTTATAACACCAGCAATAAACACTTCTCTAGTGTGAGCCTGGTGTTTTACTTCCAGTCTTTCACCTTCACCAACGAACATTACTGTGTGATCCCCAACAATGTCGCCACCACGAACTGCATGAACACCGATTTCTTCAGAGGTTCTTTTGCCAACTAAACCTTTTCTTCCATAAACCCCAACTTCTTCAGGGTCACGATCCAATTCGTTAGCGATTACTTCAAATGCAGTCATAGCAGTTCCGGAAGGAGCATCCTTTTTCTGATTGTGATGTGCTTCTATTATTTCAATATCATAGTCGTATAATAATGGTGCTAATTTTTTCAATGTGTTGAAAAACACATTTACTCCAATAGCCATATTTGATGAAATAACTGCTCCAACATTGTTTTCTTTAACGTTTTTAATGTTTTCGGCCATTTGTTCATCACTGAATCCAGTTGTTCCAACGACAACATTAACTCCACAGGAAGTAGCAATTCTAATAGTTTCAACAGCAGCAGGTGCAATGGTGAAATCAACCAACACTTCAGCTCCAGATGCTTTTAGTGTTTCTTCCAGTTTTTCAGCACCAACAATTTCAATACCTAATTCATCAATACCAGCTTGAAGACCTGCATCTTTGCCTGCTAAAGGAGAATTAGGTATCTCAATAGCTGCCACTACTTCCATATCGTCTTGTTGTGTGATTCTTCTAATAATACCGGAACCCATTCTTCCTGCAGCTCCGGTTACAGCAACTTTAATCATAATAATACCAACTTAAATTAAATTAGATTCTTTTAACGCTTTTTTAAGAATTTCCAAGTTATCCTCTTTCATTTCACATAAAGGTTGTCTGAAAGGCCCTGTTGGGAATCCCATTAATCTCATTGCAGTTTTAACAGGAACAGGATTTGTTTCGACGAAAAGAGCTCTTATAAGATCAAGCATTTCATAGTGAAGCTCACATGCTCTTGTATAATCATCGTTTAAGATACTGTTAACCATTAAAACCATTCTTTTTGCATCGACATTAGCAGATGCACTGATTACACCAGTCCCTCCGACAGCCATGATAGGTAATGTTAATGAATCTTCCCCTGAAAGAATATTGAAGTCATCCTCAAGTCCTTCACGAGAAAGTGCCCTGTAAATATCTGATACTTTATCAACACTACCAGCAGCCTCTTTAATAGCTTCAATACCATCAACTTTTGCTAGTTCCACCGCAGTTTCTACAGCAATATCACATCCTGTACGTGAAGGTACATTGTATGCGATGATAGGAATGTCACATGCACCGGCAACAGTACTGTAATGGTCTACTAAAGCATGTTGTTGAGGTTTGTTGTAGTAAGGAGTAATCAATAATGCAGCATCTGCACCAACATCAGCAGAAAATTTTGTAAGGGAAATTGCTTCAGAAGTAGCATTACTTCCAGTTCCAGCAATTGTTTGAACTCTTCCATCAACTTCATCAACTAAAATTTCAATAACCTTTTGATGTTCTTCATGAGTAATTGTAGCAGATTCACCAGTGGTCCCTGCACCAACTAATCCATCTACTCCCTGATCGATTAAATAATTGATGTTGGATCTGAATCCTTCCTCATCAATTTGTTTATCTTTATCAAAGGGAGTTACCATTGCAACATATGTTCCTTCAAATCTCATTCTAAAACCTCGTTAACTAATTTATATGCTTTATCACCATCTTTCCAATCAACAAATAATACTACAGCAGTTTGAGATGATGTGATTTCAACAATATTAATGCCGTTTTTTCTAAGTGGTTCTGTAATACCTGAAATGATTCCGGGAGTTTCAATAATATCCGGGCTAACTAAAGTAATCATTGCAGTGTCCCTTCCCAAAGAAAGGGAACTTAATGCTTCAGTTTCCACAACTAAATTATGTAAAATATGATAAGCCTGTTCTGCATCCTTCTTATTTACAAATGTAGTAATAGAATTTTGTCCTGCAGAAATTCCAAAAATATTAATGTTATTTTTAGCCAGACATCCTGTTAAACCAGCAAGAAGTCCAACTTTTTTAAGCATAGCCTCACCAACGAGAACTATAAGTGAAATAGGGTCCTTGTAAAGATATACGGATTTTAATATATCTCCTTCAAAGGGACCAGTAATACGAGTACCCTTTGAACTTAAATCGCCATTAGCGAAGTTAATGATTTTTGCACTTATCAACGGATCTTTATATTTTAACGCATGAGGATGTAAAACTTGAGCACCATGAGTTGCCAAATCCCTCATTTCTTCAACAGTTATTTCTTCCAATAATTCTGCTTCTTCAATTTTATTAGGGTCAGTTGACATTACTCCATCAACATCAGTGACAATAACAACTTCATTAGCATTTAAGCAATGCCCAATTAAAAATGCAGAAATATCACTTCCACCTCTTCCTAAAGTTGTTATTTCACCACTAGGTCCTTTGCCTAAAAATCCGCAAATTACAGGAATAATCCCCTGACTTACCAAATTTTCAATCCCATTGATTTTCTTGTTGGTTGTGCTGAAATCAATTTTAGCTTCAAGAGAATTGGAATCGGTCATTATTGGCCATAATTCATTATAAGGGTCAATAAACTCAGATTTTACACCTAAAGATTCAATAGTTGCTGAGAATACTCTAGCGCTGGTTAACTCACCCATAGCCATAATTTCTGCCTTCTGCTTATCTGTTAAACTTGAACCAATTGCATCATTAGATAGTCCAATTAAATCATCAGTAGTCTTATTTACTGCAGAAACTACAACAACTACTTGATTACCTTTCATATACTCATTTACAACGGATTGGGCCGCTTTTTTAATTCTGGAACCATTTCCAACCGAGGTTCCGCCAAATTTTGCTACTATTAAATCCATAAATTCACCTATTTCATAAAAACTAATTGAAAGTTTTTTCTTATTTTTGAGCAAACAAAAATATTGATATATATTTATATCCAATCATATTAATAAACTTTTAATTAAATATATTTTAAAAAATTAAACTTATTTAACTGATAACATTAAAAAAAATATGAAAATTGTAAAAAAATTTGAACAAATAAAAATTATAATAAAAAAAAGTAGTAAAAAAATATGAAAAAAGCTTATTCTTGGGTTTGTTCTAACCTTACAAGCCTTGTAACATATCCTGCAATTTTATTTCTTAAATGTTTAGTACTTACGGTAGAGTATTCTTGTACTAATTTTTTGTTTTCTTCAAAATCAGTAGTGAAAACACCTTGGTGAGTTTCAATTAATTCTTTTGCTAAACGTTTAACAAATGAAGTTCTAATATTGCCCATTAACATTCCTCCTTAAAATTTCTTTTTGTTCGTTTTTACTTAACATAGTCAGCATATTAACTATCTGATCAATAATATCAACATCAAGACCATTTTCTTCAGACAACCTCTCGACCTTCTCGTGAATTGCATCTTCCCTGCTTTTATCATAAATAGGCATTCCAAGATAATCCTTGGAAAGTGCAATCCCTTTCGCAAGAGATGTTCTCTGAGAAATTAAATCAAATAACGCATTATCAATTTCATCAATACGTTTTCGAGATTCCTTGAGAAGTATTTCAGCATCTTCCCTATTTTCAAAAGATATAGTTTCGTCATTACTTTTCAAAAAATCACCAAATTGATAATAATATAATTTATTCATATCCTACTATATAAACTATATGTTTACTATTTAAATCAACGCATTGAATTTCAAAAATGACTTC
>JAFUIW010000122.1 GCA_017473945.1 Methanobrevibacter sp.
ATCCATTATGGCATAGGATTAATTATATGTAATCCATATGATGAACAATGCCAGACACCACGTGATGGCGACATATATGAGCATTGCAACCCAAAATTTCTTTCGGACACTCATAAGGATTCCTCCATTTGTATAAGTAAATTTGCCAAGAGGAGAGTTCATTAAAACAATAATTTTAAATCCCATCACAGGCAACATTATTTTGTTCGCGATAATATCACCACCTTTGGTCAAGAGTTTGATTAGTTATAATATTTAATTTAATAGTATTTAAGACTTCTATTCATTAAATTAAGACCTTAAAATTGTTTTAAACATGAAATATTGCTTTAAATTCGTAAAATTTACTTCATTATATAAATGATCATATAATCATGACATGAAAAAAAATTAGAATAAAATCTTTTACGTATCTTCTGTATACTATTACATTACAATGTATTTAAAGCTTGTTGAAGCCACTTCGTAAAATTGTAGTGATAAAAACAAGATATATCAAGTTTATGGCAATATAAATCAAACCAATTTTTGTTGAAAATCAATATAGCTGGGTTCATCGACTTCCTTTATAACATCATTCTCATTAACATCACCAATCAGCAACGGCGAATACGAATTGTGCAACTTCTGATTCTTTTTGACCTGCTTCATGTTGGTGTTGGCATAACAATAATTGCTTGTCATCAATTGTTTATAAATAATTTCAGCATCTTACCCTCAACTTTTCCAATAATACTCAAGTAGTTAACTTGTATCATTAGTTGGTTCAGGTTATGTCAGTGATTATAGTAGATGTTCAGGATTTGTATTTCCACTAGCTCCAGTTTCTCCCATTTAGATGAATATTTAATTATCATGAATTCTAAAAAAAAGTAGTGTAGAGAGAACAAAAGTTATACAACTATCACATGAGTTTTCATATTTAAACTCTCCAAAATATAATTAATTAATATTTTAAATTTCAAGTTATATAAATTAATAAGCATTTTCAGTTAATAATTAGTTGACATTAACTGCATGGTTCGCTATACGGATTCTGATATTGGACTAATATTATCTGAACAGACATTTAAAAGTATATTTTGAAATTACTTTTCTATCAGATTATTATTTAAAATATACATAACTTGAGTATTCAATTACTTTTTGATAACCACTATTAACGACATCTATTTCCAGATTGAAAACTGCTTTTGAAAAGTAAGTGATATGTATGCAGGATTAAAAACTTGGCAGGCTTTCAATAACATGGGCGATAATGTGAAAAAGAGTTCATTAAAATCATAGTTGAGAATATACTTTTGATTTAATCAATGATGTCGCCAAGGATTGTTGGGCCAATGGCAGATAAGGTTTATTCCTTGACTCCGCAGTCCACAATCATATCGCACGGACATTCAAATACTATGCAGAATCCGTGATAGAACCATTTGCAAAACATTTTTTTATTCATTCCTCCAGTATAAATAATCAGACGGGTTTTATTCAATATTTGGAAAATAAATCAGTTACAACTGCAAATATCATTAGTTCTTATCAAATTGTCGTTTATAACCGAGATTTCACAACCGTTTTTTATGTATCACAAATATGTTTTTTCACATTGTCACAGTTGGAAAATATTTATATTAAATTTGGAACATATATTATAATTAAGAAATTTTTCTTTTATAGAAGAATTTTTTTAAGATTTTAAAAATTTTTCTTTTGTATAAAGAATTTTTTAATATATTAAAAATTTTTCTTTTACACAAAGAATTTTTATTATAGAAAAATATAGGAGGTCGTTTTTACTATGGCAAATAACTTGATTAAACGTGAAGCATATGTTGATCAGTTGAAGGATTATGTAAACACTGATTTTGTTAAGGTATTTATAGGTATCAGAAGATGCGGTAAAACCAGTTTAATGCACAACATTATTGACGAACTTAAATCAATGGGCGTTAAAGACGAAAACATCATATTCATATCCTTTGAATCAAGGGAATATAATCAGATTGACAACTGTGATAAATTGGATGAACTAGTCTACAAAAAAACTGAAAACATCAAAGGAAAAATATACCTGTTTTTTGATGAAATTCAACAGGTTAAAGGATGGGAAAAATCCATAAACACATACCGTGTTTCCATTGACAGCGACATATACATTACAGGTTCCAATTCAGAGCTGCTGTCCGGTGAACTTGCAACACTCCTGACCGGAAGATTTCTCACAATCAACGTATACCCATTCTCATTCAAGGAATTCCTCCAGTATAAAAACGAAATCGATGGTGTTGAAATAAACGAAAACTCAATCACCAAACTCTATGATGATTATTTCAACTTCGGAGGAATGCCAGGTATCTTGACATTAGGAAGCAATGAGTTTAAAAAAATGGCTCTAAAAGACATTTACAACTCAATACTGTTTGAGGATATAGTTTCAAGATTCAAGATAAACAATATTGACCTGCTTCAGCGTTTCAGCCGATACATGATTTCAAGCACCGGCGAAATATTCTCATCCAAAAGCATAAAAAATTATCTAAAAAGCAATGACATCTATACCTCACAGGACACACTGCTTAAATATAATGACTATTTAAATCAGTCATTTTTCCTGTCCAAATGCAAATGCTTTGAACTTAAAGGAAGAAAAGAAATGAAAATCCTTGGAAAATATTATCTCATGGACCACGGATTTCATCATGCACTGATTGAGGACAACATCCTAAAAGTAACTAAAATTCTTGAAACAATTGTTTATGTCGAGCTTCTTCGAAGAGGATACAAAGTCAATGTGGGAAGAAATCCAGATAACACTGAAGTGGATTTCGTCTGTGAAAAATCCGGCAAATACAAATATATACAGGTATCCTACAGATTAACCGGTGAAAAAACATTGAAACGTGAAATCACACCATTACTTCGCATACCTGACAAATTTGAATCCATACTGATAACAACTGAAAATCATGACTTTTCCAAAGATGGAGTCAAGCATCTAAACATAATTGATTTCTTATGCGGAGATGATGTATAGAATTTGCCATATTCATGATTGGAAATAGTATTTATTTCCCAATCATGTCTTAAGGAGACCAATACTGCCCTTAGACTGCCAATTCACTTTTAAATTTGTTTTTTCTTGATTTTAACGCATTCTAACGATTGAAATTTTATATATTCCTCATGAGATATTATGAAAAGTCTGATTCATCAAATAGTTGACCTTTAACACTTGCATACCCGTTACCTTTCATTAACCGCTCACATGTAACCCTATCAAGCCCCATAAGATATTCTTCATAGTCTTCTGTCAAATAGAGGTAGCTGATGAATCTTATCTGTTCATTATTTAAGTTTAATAAGCGATTAATTTCATGCACATTATTTACATAAAGTTAATACATTGTTTTATTAATTCAATTTTTCAAAATTCCACAATAATAATCAGGTTTGCATCTTCCTCATGATTAATCATTTGTAATAAAATAAGTAATGGAATTTATGGAATAGAAAATATTTAATTATTATTAGTTCTAAAAAAAGTAGTGTAGAGAGAACATAAGTGATACAACTATCGCATGAGTTTTCATATGACTACTCTCCAATAATTATTAGTTAATTACTATTTTAAATTTTAAGTTATATATAATTAATAGCTATTCCATCATTTATGAATTGCCTGTGAAAAATAGAAAAATTTTATATCTATTGACTACATATACATTAATAGAATTCTAAATTTAAGATATTTTTTGATAAATAGGATTCTGAAATTTAATGCAAAGTATAGTCCTATGGTGTAATGGCAATCATACGAGTCTCTGGAACTTGTGACTCCGGTTCGACTCCGGATAGGACTATTTCATTATTTTTTTGTAAAACAAAAGTATTTCCAACACTATTATACAAAACAAAATAGTTAAATATATCAAATGATATAACTTAGTATTGGATTTTGTAAAAAAAATTTTTCACATGGGCCCGTAGCTCAGTCTGGCAGAGCACTTGGCTCTTAACCTTGTTGTCGCGGGTTCAAACCCCGTCGGGCCCATTATTCTAGTTTTGAAAAACTTCGTTTTTATGAATTAATTGAACTGATATTTCTTTTTATGCAAAAACATTTAATTAAAATCACCAAATTATAAATAATATTTATTATAGAAAATAATTCAGTGAAAAAATGAATATCAAACTGAACAACAAAATGCAACTGCTGGTTCTGTTTATCATAGCCACAAGCCTGTTAACCGTGGCCCAATCGATTATTACAACAGGCGTCGTTTATCTGATGAGTGACTTTTCCGTATCATCAACACAGGCACAGTGGTCATATTCTGTTTTTCTTCTTGTAGTAGGAGTGATGATTCCGTTAAGTGCATATATATCTAGAAGATTCACTGCAAAATCAATATTCTTCTTTTCATTGAGCACATTCCTTTTAGGATCAGTCATATGTTATTTTTCAAATTCCATGATTGTTCTGATTATTGGCAGAATTCTTCAGGCAATTGGAAACGGCGTTATAATGCCATATGTTCAGATTTTACTTCTTAGAATCACCCCTGAAGAAAAATGGCAGACATATATGGGATTGTATGGTTTGGTAATTGCAATAGCTCCGGTCATCGGTTCATTTTTAGGAGGATTTGTAATAACCATATATGGCTGGAGAGCGCTTTTCTCATTTTTTACAATAGCAACAATAGTCCTTTTGGCGTTAGGGGCGATATTTGTAAGGGACAATGCACCTACTGAAGATTATCCTCTTGACTACATTTCTGTTGTATTGTCAATAGTCGGATGTGCAGGAGTAATGCTTGGTTTTACAAATGTTGCTGATTTTGGATTTGCACATTATCTTGTAATCCTGCCGATAGTCATTGGAATCATATCTTTAATACTGTTTGTAAAGCGTCAAGCAAAATTGGAAAATCCTTTGATTAACTTATTAATACTTAAAAACAGGTATTTCACAGTGGGTACAGTATTCATCTGCATTCTCTTTGCATGTTTAAATGGATGCACTGCGATTCTTCCGATATTCATGCAGGGAGTGGCTTATAATTCCGCAATATTTTCCGCCTCAGTGCTTCTTCCTGGAGGCTTATTGATTATTGCATTCAATATCATTGGTCCGCTGCTTACAAACAGAATCGGAATCAAAAAGGTCCTGGTTATGGGATGTGTCATTTCAATAATGGCGTTTGGATGCATGATGATGTATACTCAGGATTCATCATTTGAATTTCTGGCCATAACACAGTCCATACGTTTTATCGGTGCCGGTCTGGCTCTGATGCCTGCTACAACATGGGCCTTGACTATGGTTTCAGATAAGGTCGAGGACGGAACTGCAGTAAACAATACATTAAGGCAGATTTTTGCAGCAATAGGTTCATCAATGGCAGTTGTTATAATGGCTGTTTTGGCAGGTGGTGCAATAGGCCACAATTCCGCTTCAGTTACAGGATTCAATCAGACTTCATTGATTCTGCTCATTCTGCATGTAGTCATGCTTATTTTGACAATCATATTTATTGACGATAAGGAAAAGATTGAAAAATCAAAATAAACTCACCAGTCAGTCTTATAATTCTGATAGGTATATATAACAGTCCTTACAATCTAATTTTAGTGATAAAATGAACATTAAAAGCATAATTGGAAAAAATGTAATTGATAAAAGAGCCGAAAAAATCGGAAAAATAGAAGATATGGACCTGAATACAAAAACAGGCCAAATCAACAGCGTTTTAATTGATTTAAAAAAGAATGTTCGTAGTCAGGGAAAAATCATTGTAGAATATGAACATGTGACTGCAGTCGGAGAATATGTCTTCATAGATATTGAAGTTGAGTAGGAATGTTACTTTGTTACTGTAACATTGCCTTCATAAGTACAACCTTTATATTTACCATTGCCTGCAAACGTAAAATCACTATAACAGCTCGCATCACCAGCGGACTTCACATCAAATACCTTGAATTCACCATTTTCATCGGTAGTGACATTGACGATTTCATTATCAGGAGTCTTATAAGAAACAGTCTGGTTGGCAACGCCATAACTGTAGGCATCCATCAGCATTCCGGCAAATGATCCGTTTTCCGCCACTTGAGTTTCATTGATAATCATGAATGTAGCGACATCATTGTTGAACTGGTAAAAAAATACCCCTGCACAAATCACCAATGCAACCAATAATATTATCAGATAATAGCTTTTCCTCTCCATATTTTCACCTTATGGATATATTGGAAAAAATCTAAAATAAAGTTAACTTAATTTTTTTCAAGAATAGCTTGACGGACCTTGTCAATTGCAATCTGTTTTTTTGCAGGAAAAGCAGCAATTTTCACCTTAAGATGAATTGCATCGCCCTTATCAAGAATTGTCCATTTTTCATCCAGAGCGTCAGCCTTGTCAAATCTTAAAAACCAGTTACCTTTCTCATCCATTTTGCGCTCTAAATCAGCATTCAATTTGTCTAAATCTGTCCACTCAAGGAGTGTGTTAAAAAAAGTCTTTGTGTATCTTTTCTTGGATACGACACCTGACAGGATAATTATCTTATCCTCAAGCATTCCTTCAGCCTCTTCTGCTTCGATTTCGGCTTCGGGAAGTATGTTTAAAATAGCTTCGGTTATTTCATCGACGCTTTCATCCTCATAAACGAAAGCTCTAAATTTAATATTATGAATCATTTTAATCTAAAAAAGGAATGAAGAAAAATTAGATTTTTCTTCTTCTAGCTTGTTCTGAGCCTTTTCCTTTAGATTTGATTCCACGTCCTTTATTACCAGCACTAGTTAAGCCTCTGAGAGCTCTGTTAGTGTGTTTTTTGGAGCAAATCCAATTGATTTTTTTATCGTTGATAATGGAAGGACTGTTAGGATCAACTAAAATTACTTCGTAATATTTATATCTTCCGTCAGACCATACCCAGTAGGAGTTTAATACTTCTAAGTTAGGGTATTTTTTAGCTACACGTTCTTCAGCAATTCTTTGAATAGATTTTGCTTGAGTGATTTTGTTTACACCCATTCTTTTAGGTTTACGACCGTTGAAGTGACGGGTTTTCCTTCTTCCACCACGTCTTACTCTGGTTCTTACTAAAACAAAACCTTTTTTAGCGCGGTAACCTAAGCTTCTAGCTCTGTCGAGTCTAGTTGGTCTTTCAATTCTTTGAGCTGCTTTTTCTCTTCTCCATTTAGGAGCTCTTTGCCACATGAGTTCACGTACGTAGGACTCATCTGGGTTTTTCCATGCGTCTCTAATATATTTATACATAAATAACACCTTTTTGTTCAGCCACGAAGGCCACATCCATATGGGAACTTATCCCAAAAAAAGTAATTTATACTGCTAAAAAATAACAGTAATCAAATATTTGTTTTATGTATTTATAAAAGTATCGCTAAAAATAGATTTTAATCCAAAATATTCTTTTGAAGAATACTTTTAAAATCAACATCAATATTTAGCTCTTCATTTAATTTTGCCAATTCTTCACCGGGAGACAAACCATTGGAACCAATATCCACTTGAATATCATCCAAATGATTTAAAAACCAATCCTTATGTTGTCTTGGATCACCATCACGGGAAGTTAAACCTATATTTGAAATATTTTTTGATGTTAAAACCATACTAATACCTCTTTTTAATTATTTTAATATTATGAGAATTATTATTTAAATAACTTAACAGATATTCACTGTACATTTCATCTATCATACTGCCAATATCCATTTTTTTAGAATAATTTATCTTTACATAACTATCAATAGTATGGAATATCCTAAAAAGATTATTATGTAATTTAATTCTTTGGGATTCATCTAGAATTCCTTCAAAGTATATTATCCAAAAAGAATCTAAAGAACATATTATCTCATAATTCTCAAAATCTTTTTCTAATATTTCAAAATTATCATGAGAAGGAAATGAATAATAGTTTTTTGGATGATTATGAATAGATGCAATATTTCTATTTTCAAAATTTTTTGGTTCATAAACTCCACCAGTCTTGCCTCCTTCACCTTCAAAACAGTATATAACATCACCTGCGGTATAATCAAAATATAACATCCATTCGTCCTCCAAATTTACAGTTTTTCTCCTGAATTCATCAATTAAATTACAAGCACTCTCACAGAATTCATGAGGTAAATCATCAGGTCTGATTGATTTAACTGACTTATTAGTTTTTAAATAGTTATATTTAATCCATTCATCATCTTCAATGGGTTGACCATTAATAGGTAAAATTAATCCTCTTTTTGGTCATTTAAAAATATTTTAAAATCATTTATTGAAAATAATGAAAATAAAAAATTAATTATTATCCAAACAATTTTTTTAATTTTATCAAATATCATGAAGTAATATTAGATTTAAATGAATATAAATAGAGTAGTTTGAAAATAAATCAATATTACCAACCTAAAACAATTTTTCTAAATGAAATCAATTTATTGAAAAAAAAATCTACATGCAATCAACAAAAAAAGAAAAAATGAAAAAAAGTAGATTAACCCGAAACCATAACAAGTTCACCTGTAGTCGGATCTTCATAAACCTTTCCGACCTCATTGTATCCGCTGTCTTCCATTCCACCCGCATCAGTGTAGTTTTGGCTGAATGTGTCTGCAGTTGAAACGTCCTGTGTGGATTGGGTCTGTGAAATCATGTCTGGATTTGCTGAGAGAGCCATGATTGCAAATATCAAAAATCCCAGCGCCAATACAAGCATTGCATCCGAAAGGTTGTTTAAACCGCCCATAGGGTCATCATCAACAGACTCTGAAATTCGTCTTCGTTTTCTAAGCATCAAATCACCATTTGTTTATTATTTCAAGTTCCGCTTCCGCAACGGTTTCAACATCAATAAGCTCTGATTCATACCATTGCTTTTTGTATTTTGATACAATGTATGCAACGGCACCAACTGTCAACCCTGTGACCGTGGTATCAAATGCTATTGTCAGTGACTGTGCGAGAGTTGAAATGTCACCGGTACCCAGAGCAGCCAGTCCCGGACCTAATGGAATCAATGTCCCAAGCAAACCTAAAATAGGTCCAACACGAACAAGAATATCTGTTTTATTAGTCTTTTTAATCAGTTTGGTTTCATGAGCGGAAATAAGTTCGCTTGCCAATGCTTTTCTTGCATCAGATCCGATATCATAGTTATCAGCTATCCTTAAAAGGATTTCCTTTTGATAATCAAATAAATCACTGTCATTTATTTCATTTTTCAGCTGTGAAACATCACTTGAAAATGAAACTCTCCTAATCAGGTCTTCCAGATTCCCTGAGCTGATCGGCTTTCTTGAAATGAATTCATTAATCATGCCACCCAAGGCAAGAATGACTATTACAATCGAAATGACCAGCAATATAACAACAGGAGTCAGAAGACTTTCCGAAAGTATATGAATCAGTGAAGTTAAAGTCTCGGTTCCTTGAATAATCATGAATTTCCTCCTTTATTATCATTTATAAGTACACCAATCACCAAAATGACAACGATAGCTATAACCACATAAATCAGCTGATAGACAGGAGTCAAGATTAAAAAAGAACTGAACATTGAGTAATCAAGAGTTCTTGTTGAGTCATATGTTAAGGCGAATATGAACATCAACAGAGAAAACAGACACATATACTCCCCGACTATTATAGGATATTGCCTTTTTGCATGGTGCAGCAAT
Source organism: Methanobrevibacter sp. (assembly GCA_017473945.1). Lineage (GTDB taxonomy): Archaea > Methanobacteriota > Methanobacteria > Methanobacteriales > Methanobacteriaceae > Methanocatella. Next base: position 9,715 of record JAFUIW010000122.1, read on the forward strand.
TTTGAGATGTGATAAACAACAAATAATATGACAAAGGCTATCAATGAATATACGAGCATGTCAAACATGCCAAAAACGGATTGGGTGGATAAAAATATAACCGAAATCATTGCCAATAATGAAATCACACATATTGAAATTTTCAGGTTTCCTTTTTTCGCATAAATCCACATTGCAATAAAAATGATTACAGCCATCATTAAAAACATGATGCCAAAATAATCCTGCAATATGCTTAATGCATCTTTTAAATAAATTGAAGCATTCATTAAAACAAAGATTATTATAAAGGACAATATGTCTAGAGAGATTAATTTTATTTTATTTAGATTGAAATCTCCCACAAGAAGTGCGACATTTCCTGCAAATAAAATCAAAACCAATAACAAATATCCCCCAAACAAATCCATTTTTCATAACCTGTCCATTATTTATCTAATCTTATATTAATCCACATGAATATATAAACATATCGTAATGAATATTTTAAATATAAATTAATGAACTTAAAGTTAATAAAATCGTTGAAAATAAAATTTAAATCTCATAAAAGAAAAATAAATAAAAAAATTGGATATAAATAAAAAAATAATGAAAATTAATTGAAAATAAAAATTTCAAAATTATAAAATAGCATATTGAATTATTCTTCAATTATCTCATAATAAGATCCTTCAGCACATGACCTGCAAACCGGCTTTCCGCCAATTAGCTTATGGCGACCGTCAGACACCTTTTCACCACATACTGAACAGAATGCTGTCGTATAAGGTTTTCCAGGCATGTCCCCTAATCCCAATTCAATTTTAACCTTTTGAACCTTGAAAAGTTCTTCAGGAGGTGTGCGTCTGAAACGCGCAATCATTTCCTCTTTAGTCTCTTCATCCTTGAATTTCTTGTTTGCATCAGCATCGGTGATTCTTAATGCCTCGCCAGTGTCCTGATTGTAGAATGTTGCTGCAAATTTACCATAATACATCTGTTTTAATGTTCTTTTACCCATGGAACAACCGGTAACTGACTGAACTGCATCGGACATGCACCTGTCGATTTCAAGAAATACAATCAAGTTTTTATGCCTTTCATTTAACGGCATTCCAAGAAGTTCAAGCCCATACATTGCAAGCTTTGTACCTATTGCAATTCCACCACAGATATGTCCATGAAAATCACGTGCCTTTGCCAATTGTTCATCATAATCCTTTTCATTCATCTTAACACCTCATAAATCTAATTTCAAATTTGTTTTCATAGGTACGCAGACCTTTCTGCCGTCACCCAATTTTATCAGCTCAACATCAATCGAATAAGCTTTTTTCAAGTTTTCCTCATTTACAACATCATCAGGAGTTCCAAAATCAATGAATTTCTTATCTTTCATGATAGCCACTTTTGTTGAGCTCAAGAATGCATGATCCGGAAAGTGTGAAGACATTATAATTGCCAAACCGCTTTTGGAGAGATTGTCGATAATTTCCAAAAGCTTTATCTGATTACCGAAATCCAAATGGGAAGTCGGCTCATCCAATATTAATATATCCGGTTTTTGACATAATACTCTTGCTAAAAATACAAGCTGCCTTTCCCCTCCACTTAAATTTGTGTATTCCTTGTCTTTGAGATATTCAATTCCCAAAGTCTTCAATGCCTCTGAAGCTATTTCAACATCTTCCGCTTTAGGGGAATCAGTTAAATTAAGGTAAGGAGCTCTTCCCATCAAAACCACATCAAACACCTTGAAAGGAAATGACGGAACGTGAGATTGGGGAATGTAGCCGACATGTCTTGAAATCTCCTTGAATGACAGTTTTTTAATGTTTTTGCCGTTGATTAAAATGTCTCCAGAGTCAATGCCATGCAATCCGTTAAGGCATTTTATCAGGGTTGTCTTTCCTGTTCCATTAGGTCCCAAAATACATAAGACATCCCCTTTATCAATAGAAAAGCTTATATTGTTGAATATTTCCTCACCATCATAGGAAAATGAAATATTTTTGACTTCAAACAATTTCGTATTTACGACCATTCTGAATAACCCCTTTTAAGCAAGTATAAAAATATCGGAACTCCAATTATCGCAGTCAATATCCCTATTGGAATTTCAATGGCAATAACAGCTCGAGAAATGTTATCAATCAATAATAAGAAACTTGCACCCAAACTAAGTGATGCTGGAAGTAGAATCCTGTTGTCCGGACCTACAATCATACGTGCCATGTGCGGAATGATTAAACCTACCCAACCGACAATGCCACTTATTGAAACCGCAGCAGAGGTAAGCAATGTGCATCCTGCAATTATGAGCAATCTGATTCTTGACGGATTCAATCCTAAAGATTGGGCCTCCTCATCACCCATTGCAAGCAGATTCATGTGCCATCTGAGCATCAACAAAATGATTAATCCCATAATTACAGGAACAGCAATCATAAGCAGCTCATCCATATTTATGGAAGCAAGACTGCCCATCAGCCAGTATACGATTTCAGGCAACTTGTCATCGGGATCGGCTATGAATTTAATAGCTGAAATCAATGAATTGAAAAATGCAGATATTGCCACCCCTGATAAAACCAGAACCAATATTCCTCCCGCTTTATAAGTTTTTGAAATCAAATATGTAATTGATACTGAAATCAACCCGAAAATGAAAGCGAATATCTGAGTAACCACATTTGCACCGCTGATTAAAATTGCCAATGCTGCACCGAAACCTGCACCGTTAGAAACTCCAAGCAAATCAGAGGAAACCAACGGGTTTTTAAATATTGACTGGAATGCCGCACCTGAAATGGCCAGACATGCACCTACAACAATAGCCCCGATTATTCTAGGAAGTCTGATTTCAAAAACTATAGTTGTAATTGTTGGCGAAACTTCAAGTTGCGGAAAAATCGGACATAAAATAGTCTTTATTACATCAATTGGGCTGATTGGATATCTTCCAAGTAAAAATGAAGCGAAAAATAAAACAATAGGAAAAAAGATTAAAAGTATGATACTTATAATCTCTTTTGTTTCCTTATCCATAGAATTCCCCTATAAGTTTGATTCCTTAAGTCCTGAATCCAATAACAGCTGTTTAGCATCACTGTCACTTAAGTCAATGTGATAGAAGTCAGTGTAAAATTCCTGAGTAGCTCCTACCATGTCAATGTCTTTGTATTGATCAGGATAAATTACCTTAGCTGTCCAAGGAACGCCAATAATCATGTTAGCTCCAACAGGCCTGTCAAACCATTTGAACGGGGACTGTGGAGACAGGTATACCTCATGATTTTTAACAGCATCTATTTTTCCCCAGTTTGAATCTGAATAGACACTTGCATAAAACTCAGGGTCAGTTGTAATGATTACCTCAGGATTCCAGCTAATCACCTGCTCCATTGACACCTGAACGCCATTTGTTGTATTTCCTTGACCTGTCGCATCAGCGACATTGACACCACCAACCAAATCAATCAGCTGCCCATGTGTGGAGTGTGAAGGATTTGTCTGAAGTCCGTCATCACCCTGAGCATAGTAAACAGTTTTTTTATTACTGTCAGACAATTTTGATGATTTGTCATGAACAATATCAAGATACTTGTTATTGAAGTCATTTAACTTATTAGCATTGTCTTCAGCACCAACGACCTCACCCATAAAGAGTATTGATTCACCAATCTTTTCAATGTTTGTTGTATCCCTAACTGCAATTACCGGAATTGTTCCAAACTTTTCCTGACGTTCCTTGACTGTGGAGGCATCGCCGTCACCGCCCTCATCAATTGATTCTATGATGACATCAGGTTCTGTGGCTATGAATTCCTCATAGCTTCCGTCCTGTGTACCATACCAGCCACCTACATTAGGATAATTTGCATATTGACTAGGAACATACTTCAATTCATCGTCAGTCCACTGGAAATTAACCGCCTTGAGTTTATCAGGTGCAATCATGTACAAGACAGTAGTCATTGGAGGACTTGTTGCCACAACATTGCTAACAGAATTCGGAACTTCCACAGTCCTATTAATCATATCAGTACTATTTTTAGAACCTTGACTTTCTACAGTCGAAGGAGATAAAAACAGGTGTGTAGCTATTCCTGCTACGACCAAAACAATCAACAACAGTATTATTACTTTAATTTTCTTTTCCATTATAAAACCCCAAACGAAATATCGATAAGAATATATATTCATTAAGTTATTAAATAATTTTTCTAAAATTTGATAGTTTAATATAAATAGGAATTTACTATGATAAATAGATATTTGAAAAAAATTATCATTTTATTATCCATAATAAATAAGTTAAATAATGATTTTAAAGTTAAAAGAAAATTTTAACGTAATGATTTTAATTACTAAAGATGAAAAATAATGATTAAATATTATAAATTAACGCTGGAATTTCAAACGATATGTGAATTAATACGTATGGCGCTGAAAAAGATATATAACAGTCATAAACTAAAATAGTATTATGAAGATGCCTGAAGAACTAGATTCAAAATTACTTGCCCCATGCGGAATAAATTGCATAATCTGTGAAAGATATCAAAATCCCTGTGCAGGATGTTTAATCAGCAATGACGGTAAAAGCAAGGCCAGTTTAAAATGCAAGATAAAAACCTGTTTTGATTCTAAGAATTTCAGCTATTGTGGACGCTGCAGCGAGTTTCCATGTCCACTAATGAAAAAGCACTCAAAAAAATATGTCAAAAGGCATGACTTGAATACATTGGATAGTGCTAAAAGAATAAAGACCACAGGTATCGGACGCATGATGAGCCAAGACCGTGAAAGATGGTTATGTCCTGAATGTGGTGGAGTTGTAAAATTCCAAACAAAAGCCTGTAGCGAGTGCGGTTTCAAGATTGATTAAATGAAAAATTTGACCGATAATTTTGATAGTTATAATCCAAACCTACCATTTAAACAAAGCCAACACTAACATAAATATATCTTGTTTTAAAAATAAACCTAATAAATCTAGAAATTAATATGAAAAAATTAAAAAAAGAATAAATATGTAAAAAACATATTTATCAAACTGGAATTTCACTTTGTGGAACTTCATATATTGAAGTGATTTTGAAAGTTCTGTATGTGGAATCAAGCAAAGATCCAACAGAAATTTCAATGACATTATCTGCATCATTGTAGTTATTTGCATTGAATGCAAATGAACCTACGCCATTTACCACATTAAAGTTTACTTCAATTTCTTTAGCTGTCCCCCTGTTTAGTGTTGCATACATATCAAATTCAGGGAGGTTTGATGCAATTTCCCCATTTTTATAAAATTCAATACTGTACTTTCCAGAAGCATTGTAGGTCAAATTATCGAACTTGATTGCAGTAGTGCTGATTCTAGGACACATTGTTCCATATCCTACAACTCCAGTGTCGTAATCCCATGTTACAAGTGTATTTGTACCATACCAGTTTGGATCCAATTTAAGTCTTAAGGACTCATTCCATTGGCCAGGACCATAGATTCCTTCAGGATTAGCACTCATTTCACCTAAAATCATCATACTTGGACCAACTGCATTTCTGTAGATTGCATTATCTGTTACAATCGGTTCAACAGCATTTTGAGCCAAATCATATCCTGCATTGAACCTGATTCCTTCAAGTACATTGTCGGTTATGGTGTTTTGAGTAATTACAATTCCGGTTGAGTAGTTTGCATCAAGGGAAACACCCAAGTGATTATTAGCTATGTGATTGTTATTTATTGTCACATTTACAGCAGAATTATTTAAGAATATTCCATATCCAGTTGGACCTTCCGGAACAGTCATGATGTACAAACCTGTTTGATGTGAAATTTCATTGTTTACAATTTTAGTGTCTGCAACTCCAAATCCATATTTGACACCGTAGTTATTTTCTCTTAATGTGTTGTTGTCAATGAGTAAATCTGAAGAATGTTCTGCGAAAATACCGCTTTCAAACAATGATATTTCATTTCCATACATCAATATTCCTGATGAATTTGAAATAGATATTCCGTATCCCGGCAAATTAACGCTTCCATCAACATAGCTCTCGATTTTAGATTCATTCAAATGATTGACAATTGAATTATTGATCATATTTACATTATTTGAGTTAACAATGTCCACAGCATCACTTGAATTTCCACAAATAATGAAATTAGTAATTGACACAGTATCTGCAACTATTTTTAATGTAGTACTATTTTTAGGAGCATTTAAAATTGTTCCATCCTTAGAATAAATATTCAATCCTTGATTGATTGTTAATGAAATATCAAAGTAATAATCTCCTAAAAATTCAACATTAGACCAAACTGGCGCATTATCTAAAATATTTTGGATTTCTGAATTTGGCAATCCATCATCGACAAAAATTACTCCAGTCTCATCCAATATAGTAATTTTGCTTGTTGAAGAGCTTTCCTTATACTTATCACTACCAGAATAATTGATGGTAATTTCAACAGATGATGGAACATTATTTTCAATATCCAATTTAATTTGACCATTCTCATCAGTTGTTTTAGAATAATCTTCTCCACCAATAGCACAGGTTAATGTTTGATTAGCCAATGGATTCCCGGAAGCATCCTTAAGGAATATCCTATAATCCTTTTGTGAATCCCTGGAAAATGTCCTGTCATAACTTTCAATAGCAGTTTCCAATTTGGCAACATTTATTTTACCAGTAGCTTTTGAAGATTTATAGTAAGTATTTCCTGCATAATTTACATTAACACTATATGATTTTTCATCAGCAAATTTAACACTTACACTAGCTTGTCCTTTACTGTCAGTGGTTTTTGTGTAAGTTTTCCCGTTTACTTTAATTGTTAATTTCTGTTTTGACAATGCTTTATTGTTTGCTTTCAATGTTACAGCGTATGTTTTTGCATCGTTTGGAAGAATTGAAACTGCAGGGGCAGTGATTTTAGTAGTGATTTTAGCTACAATTATTTTGCCGATTGCTGATGCTTTCTTATAGATTTTACTTCCGGTGTAAGATGCAGAAACCTTATAAGTTTTTAAACCAGAGAATTTTACCTTAATGTTCACCTGACCTTTTGAATTGGTCTTTTTATTGTATGTTTTTCCATTGATTTTGACTGTAACTTTTTGTTTAGAAATACCTTTTCCGTTTCCATCTTTCAATGTAACAGCGTATGATTTAGATGTCTTTGGAGGAATTGTAATTTTAGGAGCAGTCAATTTAGCAATTTTGGATGAATATTTAACAATGATTTTGTTAGTTTTTGAAACCGCCTTGTATTGATTGGTTCCTTTAAAACTAATGGATATTTTATAGGTTTTTTTATTTTGAGAGAATTTTAACTGAACTTTTGCCACTCCTTTGCTGTTGGTTGTTTTTGTGCAAGTTTTACCGTTTACCTTAAATGTTACTTTTTGATTAGCAATGACATTGCCAGAAGCATCTTTTAGAGTTATTGAGTAATATTCTGCCATTTTTGGAATCATATTTATATTTGAGCTCACGATTTTTGCAGCAGTTTTCTTAACGACAACCTTTGCCTGTGCGCTGCTTGCTTCATAGTCAACTTCATCTCCAGAATAAACAGCATCAGCAGCATAGGTGCCCTCTTTTGAAATTGAAACTTTAAATATTGCATTACCTTCCCCATCAGTTTCCTGCAAGTAGGTTACTGAGTTGAGTTTGAGTGTTACTGTTTCACCAACTACAGCATTTCCGTTGCTGTCTTTTAAACTAACAACAAATTGTTGCTTTGAGTTAGGATAAGTGTTTAAGTTGGAAACAGATAATGTAGTATTTGTAGGTGTTCCCGGAATGGATGCATCATCAACTGCAAAAGTCTTGGATACCTTATCGTCAAAGTTAACACCATTTGTTGGAAGAACTGCTGTAATTACATTTCCATTTTCTGAAAATTCGTTTTGATAGAACCTTGCTGTTGCAGTACCGTTGACCATCATAACAGTTTTATAGATGTCTCCATCATCAGGTTTTACATGTTTTGTAGCCTTATTCAAGTAGAAAGTTACAGGAACAGAACTCAGATCCTTTGCAATGTATCCGTTTTCATCAACGATTGAAATGGAATAGATTCCTTTCTTGACTTGTGTGATTTCACTTAACTGAAGCTCATAGTTACCGCTCATGGACCATTGTACACCCTTGTCATATGTATAAAAGATTACAGGACAGTTTACATTTTTATTGATTTCAAATACATATCTTAAGAAAACAGCACCTTTGTTTGATACGTAATCTCCTTTCCCATCACCTACATATTTGTAAACGTCATTTGCTGAATCATATGCAAAATCACCTTTATTTGTACCCTTATAATCATAGGTAATGCGGTAAACCGGTCTTTCTTCCTGAGCTCCTTCTAAACCCACCATATAATTGTTGTCAATGATTTCCAAGTCAGGATATCCGATTTTTAATTTGGAATTGACTAAATTCTTAACCCTATAATCATTCAGAACTTCATACATTTTATTCTGATTGAAGAAATTGCCTTTAATTTCAATTCGGGTAACATTGCAGTTAACATAGACTCCATGATAGTTGTTTGCTATATAGTTGCTTAAAATGTAGACATAGTTAGAAGAGGTCAGATTTACCCCAACACCATTGTTTGTAAGGTTATTGAAGACAATATTAGTATTTTTACTGGAACCTGATAGTGAAACCCCTGCGATTTCATTGTTTTTAATGTCTGAATTTTTAACTACCACATTACTGGAATCCTTAATATTCACTCCATAAACCGCATCGGCAATGCTACAATCCTCAATGGTTACTCCGTTGGCATTTTGTATCCTAATTGCATCTGCAACGCCAATATTGGAAAATGTACAGTTTCTGATTATCACATTTGAAGCTCCATTAATCAGGATAGCATAATCCCCACTGTTGTATAACATGCCATCTCCGATGAAGTTGAATCCATAAATAACTGTACTGCTGGCCTTTGAAGTCAAATAAAATATCCCATGATATCCAGAATCGGCTGAACTGGAACACGGACTTAGAGAAGTTCCAACTTCACTTTTTATGACCAATTTTTTATCTATGGTCCTGTGAACATGTGCATATTCATTACCGTTAATGATAATGGTATCCCCGTCACTTGCACCGTCTAATGCCTGTTTGATTGTTTTATCATCCATTTCATTATGATTTTCGCCAGCAACATCAACAGTTGTTGTCTTTGGAGATGCTCCCAACACATTTTCATCAATTGAAATACTTAAAGCATCATCAGCTATACTACTTAGCATATCGTTAGATGAATCTACAGTTAAATTATTATTATCAAGATTATTATCCTCAGTAGCTACAACAGAACCCATAAAAATCATTACAACTAATAAAAAAGATAATAACACTAAAACTCTCTCAAATTTCATATTTTTACCACAATTTTATTTTATAACAATTGACATAATATCAATATGTAAATATATACTATCACTATAATTAATATATTTCTATTATTTTATAAAAAAATAACTAAATTATAAATTAAACCTATAATGAATTGAAGTAAACTACATATAGCGATTGCAATAAATAATTAAACATGCAAATTTATGGGGGATTTGATTATTAAGACAAAAATAATGATTTTAAGCACATCAATGCTCATTTTAATATCCATTTCTTGCGTTAATGCTACACAAATTAATGCAACAGAATCGGTTTCACATATATCCGATGATTCACTTTTAAATATTGATTCCAATGATTTTTCAAGTTTAAACAATGAAATAAATGCATCATCACAAAGTAAAGTATTGAACCTGACAAAGGACTATGCCTACAACTCACAAAAAGATCAGAAATTTTCTGATGGAATCAACATTGAAATTGATGATTTAATTATTGACGGACAGGGACATTCCATAAACGCCAATAAAGAAGCTAGAATTTTTAACATTAAGTCAAATAATGTTACCCTGAAGAATCTAGTGTTAATTAATGGAAATTCAGATTCAATGGGAGCATCAATTTATTGGAGTGGTGAAAACGGACAGGTCATCAATACAATTATAAAAAACAGCACTTCCATAAATTTAAAAAATACAAACACACTCAATATTGGCGGAGCAATATACTTTGAAAAACCCGCTACCATGATTAATTCTAAATTTACAGACAATTATGCAACTTTTGGAGGAGCAGTTAATTTTGAAAGCAATGGAGTTATAAAAAACTGTGAATTTGAAAATAACTTTGCAAAACTTCTTGGAGGAGGAGTGTTTTGTAATGGTGATGTCACTATCAACAATTCAACATTTACTCAAAATGAAGCATCGGATGGAGGGGCAGTTTGTATCTTCTCAAAAGGAATCGTTGAAAACACAATATTTGAGAGAAATATTGCCATTGGTTATGGGGGAGCCATCGAAAATGAAAATACAATTACAATAAAAAATTCATCATTCATCAAAAATATTGGAGCATATGCCGGCGCAATCTATTTTAAAGGAGATGGAATCCTTGAAAATTCAATATTAACTGAAAATTCTGCAAAAATTGGTGGTGCAATATATTCAGCTACTTATGATGCTTCAACTAAAAATTGTGAATTCAACCATAATGATGCTGAGCAAGGAAAATCCCTCTTTATTTCAAACAAATATATGCAAATTGAAAACTGCACATTCAACAATAACATATCCTATTTTGAATCTGAAATTTATATGGAATGCAACAATCCAACATTGACCAATTTAACCTACAACAACATCACTAAAAAAACAGCTGTTGAAAATGCTACAAAAACCGTTACTACTAAAGTGACTAAGAAAAAAACTGCAATTACTGCCACATCAAAGACATTCAAGTTAAAAAATGTTAAAAAATACACAGTTACTTTAAAAACTGGAAAAAAGATTTTAAAAAATAAAAAAATATTCCTTAAATTAAAAAACAAAACATACAGTGGAAAAACTAATTCAAAAGGAAAAGTTACATTTAAACTTAAAATTACAAAAAAAGGAACATTTAAAGCAACAATTAACTTTTATGGAGATAAACTGTACAAAGTATCTAAAAAGACAGTTTATATAAAAATTAAAAAATAATGATATTATTTATCCTTTTAATTCTATTTTTTAACTTTCAAATTGGTTTTTACCTGGGAATTTAAGTATTTGACAATGACTGAATATTTTCCTACTTTCAGATTCTTGAAGTTGACTGTAGCCACACCTTTCTTATTTGTCTTAGCAGAATAAGTTTTTCCATTTATTTTAAATGTGATTTTTTTACCTGCAATAGCTTTTCCTTTACTGGATTTTAATGATGCACTATATTTAATCTTTTTAGATTTTTTCACACTGGTACTTTTAGCCTTTAATACTTTATTAACAGTCAATGTGTTTTTAACAGTTGATCCCTTATAAGTTGCAGTTATTGTATATTTTCCAGGAGTTAAACTGAATGCCTTTGAGGCATAGCCGTTCTTATCTGTTTTAACATTATATGTTTTTCCTGCAACTTTCATGACTACAACTTCATTTTTGCCAACAACCTTACCATTCTTTCCAATGACTCTGACTTTAAATGTGATTTTACCGTCATAATCCTTAACTACATTTTTATTATAGGTAATCTTGGACGGATTTTTAACAGTATTGAACGAAAAGCTTTGATTATTAGCTTTAAAGGTAATTGAATTTTTGGCAGGCACTGTTATTGATTTTGAAAGATGTCCTTCAGAAACGTACAAATCATTTCCACCTGTCAAGGCCACTTTAAATACAGGCAATAACTCCGAAGAATTTAACTTAGATACTGTTCCATTAGCGTTAGTTATCTGATTAAAACTGATATCAACGGCCATAGTCTCATATTGCATCTGTTTACCAGTTGTCTTTAAGTCCATGAAAATCCAATCAAAATCATCGGAAATGTTGCCTGAAATTAATTCATTGAAATCAGGACTGTTTTCACCCCACCAGTTATCGGTCAAACTGCTGTTGTGATTGTTTAGATATATTGCATTCCCTTGTGAAGCCTTATTGGCAAATAATGCAGAATGAATTAAATTAATATCTTTTCTAGCAATAATTGCTCCACCCTCTTCTCCGGCAACATTGTTTTCAAAAACAGATCCAACAACATTCAATACATTATTGTTATCTATAGCCCCTCCGTTTTTAGTCGCCGTGTTGTATGTGAAGTTGCATTTAATCAATGTAAGATTACCTCCATTGTCAATAGCTCCAGCACCGTAAGCCTGATTTTTATCGAATAGAGAATTGATTATTGTCAAATTCCCCGCATTGTCGATAGCTCCCCCATAACTTAATGCTGCATTAGATATGAATTGAGAATTATTTATTAGAATAACCCCGTCAATGTTGAAAATAACACCGCCTTCATCAGAACCAGTGTTTGATTTAAAAATGGAGTCATAAATATCAACATTTCCTTTAAGTACTTGAATTATTCCCAAAGTATGGGTTACTTTATTATTTTCAAAACGGGAATCAAAAATTGAAAGTTTTTCACTTGTGAAAATCACTGCTGCCCTTTCAGCAGCGTTGTTATTGAAAATTGAATTTGAAACTGATGTAAATTTACCCTCATTATAAACTACACCACCAAGCTTTGCCTCATTTAAATTAAATTCAGATGAATAAATAGTTAAATCACCTAAATTATCAACAACACCACCATAGTTATTTGCCTTATTGTTTAAAAATTTTGAATCAGTTAAATTCAATCTTGCAATATTATAAATAACTCCATTTTCCGCAAGATTGGAATTCATTTCGGAATTAATCATGTTTAAATTTGCTTCATTATAGATTACACCTGGACCAGCAACTGAATTGAAGCTTAAATCGGAATTTGTGATGTTCATGCAACCTTTATTATAAATTGCACCACCCATATTGGCATCATTATAATTTAAATTAAATGAATTGAATGTTAAGTTTCCGACATTATAAATTGCACCACCTTCATTTGCAGAATTGTTAATTAACTGAACATCATTAAGACTGCCAATGACAGTTGCAAGATACAATCCTCCACCTTTTGGTGAGGTATTGTTAGCTAAAATAACATTTTGAAGATTGCATGAAAATTTGACTCCTGCAATTGCATCTAAATAAGCTGATATTCCACCACCGTTATCGCTAGCCATATTATTGGTTAAAATGCAGTTAGTTGCGAAAACATCTCCGGTACTGCTGCATAATCCACCACCCAAATTAGCATGATTGCCTGAAATTGTTGAATCTTCAATAATCAAAGTACCATATGAATCGGAGATTGCCCCACCGCCTTCTTCGGCAGAGTTATTGCAAATTGTGGTATTTATTACAGTCATTGTAAAGTCTGAAATGTAAGCTCCACCACCATATTGGCCAATATTTCCTCGAATATCACTGTCATAAATTTCACAGTATCCCCAGCTTTTTACTCCACCACCCAAATGGGAAGCGGTATTTGAGTAGAATTTAGAATTCTTTATAGTTAAAAATCCTCGGTTATTGTAAATTCCACCACCTCTTGTAGCGGAATTGTTAATGAAACTGGAATCTATTAATTGAATGTCGCTGAACCTATTGTAAATTGCTCCACCTTCATGAGCGTTATTATTTAAAAAAGTACAATTAATTATCCTTGTTGTGGTTTGATAAGAATCTATTGAAGACCCTCCACCTTCACCATAATTATTTTCAAATACTGAATTGTAAACCGTTAATGTAGAACCTGCATTTCCACGTATTGCACCATAATCCGCAGAATTACCTATGAATTTTGAATCACTTATTGTTAATATCCCATTACTTTCTATTGCAGCCCCATTTTCGTCTGTTTTTCCATTAGCAAAAGTAATTCCCTGAATATTGACTGTGACTTTTTTAGATATTAAAAAAATAGCAGATTTTGATTTTGCATTCAGTATTGTGCCGGATGAATCAACGCCAAATATATTTATGTCTTTATCAATGCTTATTACTGAATCACTTACATCATAGGTTTTGTTTTCAAGATTAATTGTATCTCCGGGGTTTGCAGTGTCAATCAAAACTTGGATAGAATCAGAATTATCTCCAAAAGTTAAGCTTTCAGTGCCATTGTCTTCAGCATAAACTGCATTTACAATCAATAGCGAAAACAATAGAATTAATAATAAGGAATTTAACTTTAATATTTTAATAAAATCTCCCCCTAAACCTTAAATTAATGTTATAAACAAAAAGATAATCTTAAAATATGATATGCAAAAAAAAAGAAGAAAAAAAATAAGTAATAAAATTATTACTTATCTATTTTACAGTGAATTTTACTGTTTTGGATGAAGATGCTTTGTAAGCACTGTCACCAGCAAATTTGAAGGTTGCTTTGAAAGTACCTTTTTTAGCTATTTTTACACTGATAGTAGCTACACCTTTAGCGTTGGTAGTTGCTTTGAAGGTTTTACCGTTAACTTTAATGGTTACTTTTTTACCTTTAATAGCAGTTTTACCATTTTTCAAAGTTACTTTTACTTTAATAGCTTTTTTAACTTTAGCAGATACTTTGGTTTTAGCAGCAGTTAAAGTGGTTGCTTTTTTGGATATGACAACTTTTGCAGTGTCAACAGCACCTTGGTATACGTTACCTTCACCTAAGAATACTGCAGTTACATATTTGGTTACAGCAGCGTTTTCAATAAATGGAATTTCAACACTACCATTGTTATCAGTGTATCCAGTGATATAATTATCAGCATAAGTGATAATCAATTGTTTGTTAAATAAACCTACACCGTTAGAATCTTTTAAAGTAATTACTATTTTTCCATTATCGCCAGCAAAAGCTTTAACGTCTTCTACAGTTAAAGTGGTACCGTATAAAGTTTCATTACTGAAAACTTTGTTTGCATCTAAAGTAGTGTTTAAATAAGCATTTGAAGCGGAGAAGATTTCTTTTCCGTCAAAGTTGATTGAAACACCTTTAACATCAGAAGCTAAAACGTTGTTGGTTACATTGATAGGAGTGGTAATTTCTAAAGCAGAACTGTCTCTTACTAAAACATGGAATAATGTGATGTTTTTAGCGTCATCATCTAATTTTTCTACTACATTACCAGTTACGTTAATGTTACCGATTTGGGTTGGGAAACCGTGAGCTTCGTTACCTTTTTCAGCAGCAATTAAAACATTGTTGTTAATAGCTTTGAAAGTGTTGTTATCAATGGTAATGTTATCGGATGATTTTTGGACACTGATAACTGGTAATCCAGACCAGTCTTTACCGTCAAGTTTGAATGAACCACAGTTTACGAAAGTGTTACCTTTGATTACAGAACCTGCAGTGGAAGCACCACCGAAGTAGATGGAGTAACAGTTACCTTCAAAGTAGTTGTCGATAACTTGGTTGGATCCACTACCTTGTGCAATGGACACACCGTCAAGAATAGGTCCGACAAAAGTGTTGTTTTTAACAGTTACTTGAGCGGATTGTCTGTAAATGTTTAAGGATTTGGAACCTTGTTCTTTATTTACAGTAGGGTCGTTAGCTAATAAAGTGGAGTATCCACCGTTGAATTTGTTGTTTTCAATGTCGAAACCAACAGTTTGCATTACAACAATACCACTGTTAAAATCTGTAAATTCACAGTCTTTTACAACACCACCAGCAGCTGAAGAAGCACTAATACCCCATCCAGCAGTAGTTCCACCATAGGTGAAATTGTTTTTAGGGTTGGTGTCAATGAATTTAATTCCTTGAATGGTTACGTTTTGTGCTTTAATAGCAATGAGGCCGTTACCGTCACCGTAACCTTTAATGGTTGTGGTACCTTTACCATCTACAGTAATTCCTGCAGTATTAATTGTTACACCACTATCATTAAAATTATATTCTGCATTATTACTTATATCTACGATATCTCCAGTTTTAGCGGAATCAATTGCAGTTTGAACTGCATCAACAGTTGCTGCAGCAGGTTGAATTGAATCTGTAGCAGCATCAGTTGCGTTTGCAGCAACAACATCAGATGCGTCAGCTGCAGAAACTGAACCGAGAGAGATTGCAATTAAAACGACTAAAAGAAAAGACATTAATATCTTTTTATTCATGATTTTTTCTCCATTAATAATTTTTTGAAATGATACTAATATGAAATGAAAATTATTGGATTTCGTCCAATAAATTAAATTAAATTCTATACTAGTAATAATATTTATGTAACGACATGCAATATAAATATTATCGTTTATTGATTTTACGTTTAATCGATTATTTTAATATATTAATAATATATATAGCTTAAATAATAAAAACTACTAAATAAATATTTTAAATTGAAAATAAATTTATTTAAATTTTGTTAAGATAAAAATAACCAAATAAAATAACAATTAATTAATGAAAATTATTTCACATTGAAAAAAATATAAATTTATCTATTAATTCATGAAAAAAGGCTAAACAAAGATGTAATATAAATATAACTAATTATTTGTTAAAAAAAATAGTAATATGTTATGATTATAATTATATATCATTAAAAATAAAAATCTTTAATGTAGACAATCCTTTTATTCAAAAAAAGGAGGTGAAAAATATAAAAATAAAATATCTAGTAATGCTTTCATTAATAATGGTTTTTGTAATCTCCATAACTGGAGTAACTGCAAATGAAAACACCACTGACACTATTGAATTAGCAAATCATCAAGTTTCATTAGCTACCAGTTATTATGAACCTCTCAAAGACTCATCATCATCTTTAGAAAATAAAATAGTCAACGCAGAAAACAATGACAAAATTACAATTCAACCTGGAGAATACAAGTTACATAACATCAATATTACTAAAAACATAACAATTCAAGGAAAAGGTAATCCTCGCAATATCATTATCAACGGTGAGAATAAATCAAGCATTTTCCTCATAAGAAGTCCAGATGTGTACGTTACATTCAAAAATATAACATTCATTAACGGATTAACAGACAATTTTGGTGGAGCAATATCGATAGAAACAGGACACGTCACTGTTGACAATTGCATTTTTGCCAACAACACTGCATTAAACGATACCAATGCTGGAGGAATTTCCAACTACGGAACTAAGGCAGATAGAGGTTACTTATTAGTAAATAATTCATTATTCATAAACAACCATGCAGACCATGACGGAGGAGCTATTACCACATGTTATGCTAATTCATATATTTATAACTGTGTTTTCATTGACAATTCTGCTCATCGGGATGGTGGTGCAATAAGAGTTAGTGTTAAGGGATATGGAGATGTTCAGGACTGTATTTTTATGTTTAACCATGCAGATGAATGGGGCGGAGCATATTACAGCTGGTCAGGAACTTCAGACATAAAAAGATGCATATTTTTAAACAATACTGCCGGAACAAACGGTGGAGCAGTAATGGTTTCAGGAGACCTTAACCTTCAGGAATCCATCATCATGAACAACAACGGCAATGAAACTGGAGGATCATTTTACATCCAACAGCCGATGTACAACACAAAAACCGTGATAAATGTACATGACAACCTAATTACCAACAACTCTTCCCCGTACGGTCAGGAAATATTCATTAAATGGAAAGATTCATATAATCTTTACACTCAATTTGACGATAACGATTGGGGAGATGAAAATCCTAATGATTCATCAGTAATTGACCCAGATAATGTTACACCTAGAAGCAAGGTATCCACAACAGCGAAATCAAATTTATTCAACAGATTGAATGTTGATTTGTTAGACAAGTATTCCGAGTTATTGAAAGATTATCTCCCTGACAACTCATTGAATGAGTTGAAAAGTCAATTTAAAAAACCTGAAAATAATCAAAATTCAAAAAAGGATACAAATATCCAAAAAACTGAAAATAACACTGAAAACACTGATAAAAACATTGTTAATGCAAACACTTCAACCCAAATTACCCAAAATTATGCTGCTCAAAATGCTGAAGCTGGAAATTCACCATCCTCGTCTTCAGTTGGTGAGACACAAAATGGTAAAAATGCATATGAACTGAATGAAGCACATTCAGTCTCAAAACAGGTTGAAGATAATCTAAAATATTTTATCATATTTTTAGTAATTGCAATCACACTATTTGCAATTGGATATAAAAGAAATTTAAAAAAAGAGTAAATAGCTAAGCTATTTACTTAAACTATTTTTTAATTTTTTAATTTATTGTTTAAGTCACGGGCAACCAAATAATAATAGATATAGAAACCGCACCATGAAACCGCTGCAAAAACACATGCTATTATTATCCACTCAACGATAATGGATAACCCCAAGTTAATTGGCATCCATTGAAGATAAATAGCTACAATGAATAGAATTGTCATACCTATGCCCATTTGGAATGCTACTTGAAGAGGAAATGCAATATCCTCTCTTTCATAAATCAGCCCAGTTAAAGAAAATCCCCAACCGACAACAATTGATCCTAAAAATGCATTAATTACAGTATTTCCATCAAATGATACATTTTGAGGACCATTCTGAAGGGAAATTAAAACCATAACAAACATGACAATGAAACAACCAACAAAAGCGCCCATTGCCAATCTTTTAATTAAATCTACTTTCATGTTTTCACCTATAAATCCAAAGCCTGCTTAAAGTCAGGTAAATATTTTCTTGAGATATTATCCTTTAAACCATTCTTAAGTTCAATAAACATCATTCCTTTTAGGGATGGAGCTACTCTTTGAATCTTTTTCAAATTAACGATTGTAGTTTTGGAAATCCTTACAAAATCACTTCCTAAAGTCTCATCAACCTGATACAATGGCTTTTTAATTAGATATTCATTGTTTTCAGTATATACCTTAACTTGCTTATTTTCAACCCTGAACATATATACATCACCAAATTCCAGAAGTGCAATGTCAGATCCTTTCTTGACTGCCAACAGGTCATTTGAATCGTCACTTTCCAAAATTGACATTGCCTTTGATATGTTATCTGTCAACTCATTGGTGTGTATATCAGCATGAGGCTCTTCAATATCTCTTGAAACAAACAAATTTACCTTCATGTTTTATTCCCTAATTTTTCCATTTCCTCTTGGATTTTTTTCTCACGATAGTCTTCACTATCAAATTTATCTGTTAAAACAAATGCTTTTAAAAAGTCCACAAATACACCTATTCCCCAGAAGAATACCGGAAACAGCACCCACCAAAACTCTGGAGTGCAAATCCAGTTAATCACCGCCAAAATTGCATTGACAATTACATATGCATAGAGATTTTTGTAGAACTTGATTTTGGCATCTGCTCTTTTTTCTGCTCTTGCTCTTAAGCTACTCATTTTATTCACCCATTTTGGAAAGTTCTTTATTAATCATCTTTTCCCGGTAGTTTGGAGCAACCATTTCACCAAATGGATATGCCCTGAAAAAATCATGCAAAACACTAATGCCCCAAAACAGCATTACAAAAAACAATAATGAAAAGCTATGTAAAAATACAAAACAAATCACTGCTATTATACTATTTACAATTAAGTATTTATATAAATTTTCTTCGAATTTAATCTTTGCATCAGCTCTTTTTTCTGCTTCGGCTCTAAAATCCATATTATCACCATTTGAATGTTCGTTAATATAACTTGGTGGAAGTTAATATAAATGGCTATTTGGCGATGTTTCCAAGATGCAAAAATAGGTTAGTGAAATACAAAAAATAGCTATTAAAAAAAATAAGTTGAAGTAGCTATAATACAGCTACCAAATAATAAAGAATAGAAGTTACTGCAGGAACAGTTAAATTGTCTATTCCGCCATAACTGAATGCTTCACATACTGTTGCAACAGCAGAAATACCAATAATATATACAATATTGAATTCAGGCATTGTACATCCAATTGATGCAAAAACCATCCATACAAATACACTCATTACAGTGGTTACTACAAACATAGTAAGTGATCCTTCAAGAGATTTTGTACCTCCGAATACTGTGTATTTAACTTTTCCGAATTTTTGACCAATCAATGCTGCAAAACCATCACCATAAACCATCGGAACAATAGCTAATGCTACAATCCAAATGAAGAATTTAGGATCGTTTGCTGGTGCAATTGTTGTAAATACAGCAATTAAAATTGTCCAAATGCCCGCATAAAAGAATAAACCTAATGCATGACCGGATTCTGTTACACTGTTTTCTATTTTAATTGGTGAGTATTCAGTCAAGAAGAATAATGCAATTGTAATCGGCAATGTTAAAAACCAGACCATTACCCATGGATCTGAGAAAAATGGCATGGCAAATATCATGTTACCTACCATGATATGTAAAAACTTACGTGATACTTCAGGTCTTGTCTTTAAAACCAATTCAGCTACAACGAAAATGATAGCTACATAAATATATACAACAATTAATGCAAGGATGTCTGTGAATATCATCAGCAATACTCTCCATATTCACAGCCTGCATTTTCAATTTTAACATGGTCAATCAAGGTTCCATCTTTCTTGTACAGCTTGATTTCACCCCAACCATTTCCACCATTCCATAAACGGTTGTGTCTTTTTTGACCGTCAGGAGCTTCATAGTTGAACAGCATCATTTCATCACGTTTGCAGTAAAGAACCAATTCCATTTTGGAATTCTTGTTGCTTGCATTGATATGCCATGTGTGAACGTCTTCCCCTTCTTCAAAGTCGAAATCGATTTTAACAAGGTTCCAGAATCTTGCGAAGTTGTATTCATACATTGTACCTTCGTAGTAAAATCCGATTAGCAATTTACGTGGAATTTCAATTCCGAAAGCCTTTGGTCTTCCGCCACCCGCTTCGAATGCTGAATTTTTCAACTCCTTACCTGAAATTAAACTGGTTATTTTACATGATGAAATCCAAAGCCATGGTGATGTAAAGTCTCCTCCCCAGTTTTTATCGGCATATCCATATGACTTTTCAGGAATCACTTCATACTCTTCGCCATCCAACCAGATAGTTCCGCTGTATTCTGTCTTAATTCCTTCAGCATGCCAGAACATTTCAAATGAATTTAATTTTCTGAAAAGTGAGTTAGCACCGTACCCAACGTTAAAAGTGATTTGTTTATCAATGTCCAAATCCCACATCATGTCTCCAGCGTCACTCATATATTCAGGGTGATCACGAGCTTCCTCTTCAGATACTCTTGCAAATCCACTCATATGAGTTTCAGTTAAACTGCAGTCACCAACCTGAATGTTCAATTCATCATCAGGACAATCAAAGTATTTCATTGAGTAAAAATTATGAATTTGTTTTGGATTTTTACCCCATGTACCTGCTTTAATCATACAATAAGAAGGTTTTTTACCCGCTTTTTGGTTCTCAGGCAGTTGCCCAAGTGTAGGCTCTTCTTCAGCCAATGCTGGGTTACATACAAAATATTCTATAAAAAAAGGTCTTTCTTCACCTGTTTTTTTATTATATGCAGTTAAGGAATGCCACCACCAGTCATAACCTTTTTTGGCCAGCGGTCCTTTGAGCATATAATAATCTCTTTTCAAATCACTTTTGTTCATATTAATCCTCCAAAGGTAAGATAATATGATATTTATTAAAAATCGTTTAAATAATTTATTATAAAATTTGAGAAAAAAATAGTAAAAAAAGAAGATAATTATCTTTTAGAATTCATTTCCTTAATGTCATCACGATAATAAAAACCAATTGTCAGTATTATCAGCAATATAATAAATGAAATTCCAGTGACTCTAAAGATATCATCTTCATCAAGCAAAATTTGTTTAACAACAGATTTGGAACCTGCATTACCAGCACTACCACTACTGCCTGCAGAGGCACCTTGTGAAGCAGCATCTGAAGTTTCATAGTTTTGTGAAGCATCATTGACCTGATTGGTTCCGCTACTGCTTGGGTCTGAATTTTGACTGTGAGTGCTGTTTCCGGTATTGTCAGAACTTCCATGATTTGAAGAACTTCCACTGCCAGAACCGTCACCGGTTCCATCACCATTTCCATCACCGCTGCCCCCATCAATTGATTCATATGGGATTTCTGGATAATCATAGCTAGGTGTTACCCCATTAATCGGCTGAACAGATTTAGAATCAGAACTGTATGTATTATCCCGTTTAGAATTGTCAACAGTTGCTCTGATTAAGTCACCATCATTAGCATCTACAGTGAATACACCTGCCCCGCCACTAACAGTAATACTTACTTTATTTCCATTATTTGTAGTGTATGTCAGGATCCTGTCAGGAAGTAAACTTGCAACATTTCCATTGGAATCTAAAAACAATGCCTGAAATTGATTTGGACCTATTTGAGTTACAGTGAATTTGAGATTATTTGACCTGATTTTTGGACAAATGCCCGCAAAATCAGTATACCAGTTGTCACCCAGTTGTAATCTAGAACCGGTTTCCTGATAATATGTATCCTTAGCTTCAACATCCATTTTGATATTGTTATAAAGTGCATTATAGCTTATTTCCTGATGTTGAGGTTTTACATAACTATCAAAGAATTTAATACCATTAGCCCAGTTATCAGTCACCACATTAGATTGAATAGTGTTGCTTCCCACATGTGCCAGGGAAATTCCATTTCCCTTATTGGCAATGATGTTGTTGGATTTAATGTTCAAGTTATCTCCGGCATAATTTATCAATATGCCGTCACCTTCATTGTTAGATATAGTATTTTTGTTGATTTGAACATTTTTTGGTTCTTCCCCATAGTTTACACCATTTGCATTTTTGGCAGATACAACCCCATTCTTTTTGTTGTATGTAATAGTATTTCCATGAATATAAACCTTATTTGATTTAGCCATCTCTATACCATTACCTCCATTTTTTGAAATTAGATTATTGAAAATATATGTAGAAGTAGTATTTCCTATAACTATTCCAGATTTTGAATTTTGAGTTATATCATTTTTGGTAATATTGAGATATGTAGTACCAGTTGCAACAATACCATTACCTTTAGTGCTGATTTCATTGTCGACAACTCTAACCAAGTCTGAATCACAAATCAATATTCCATCACCATTGCCGGTGATTTTAAAACCTTTAATAATGGTTGAAGAAGCATTTTTACCCTTGACTGTGATTGTCGGGTTTGACGAACTTGATTTCAGTACAGTGTTTGAATTGGAAAGCAATGTCAAACGTTTGTTGACAACAAGATTGATATCAGAATAGCTTGAACCGGTAAATAATATGACATTTCTATCCTTTGCATCATCAATAATCTTTTGAATTTCTGAATTGGAAAGGCCTGAATCTACAACACGAGTATTGTTAACTGTGATTGTTGTAGTCTTTGAAGATGATCCATATTTGGAATCCCCCAAAAACTTTGTTGTAAGATTGTAGACACCATCATTTAGATTAATCTGAAGAATTGCAATTCCATTACCGTTTGCGGTTTTAGCATATGTAGTTTTGCCAATAGTAAATGTGACTTTAGCATTTGAAACTGCATTTCCATCCTCATCAGAAATTTTTACCTTAAAATAGTCTCCGATTACATCAAATGTAGTGTTACTGACAACATCTATTTGAGTTACACCGGATTCTTTTAAAATAACCGGATTATCATCACTGAGTGATACTGCATTATCATCCTCCTGAGAAATCAAATCTTCACTTGTTGAGTTATCAATTTCATGAGCCACACTGAAATTCAAGCTAACTAGAACCAACACAAGCAATACAACAATAAAAGCCTTTTTCGTTTTTTCACCTCCTTAACTATCGATTAGTAAGGAATTAATTATTGATAATTTTCCTTAGTTATATACTATATTTTTTATTAATATATATTATTGACTTTTTTAAGGTGTAAAAATAGATTTTTTAAAAATAATAATAATTATTTAATTTAACTAAAAATAACAGGATAACATTAAAAATTGAAAATTGAATGTTAAATAAAGTTACTATCAAAAATAATAATAAAAAAAATGAAATTACATTAAATCATGAATTTCATCTTTAATATAAACTATTACAATCACCAATGAGACAATAGCTAAAATTGCCATGACAAGAGATGTTTGACCGAATGCAAAAACGGAAACTGCATTACGGGCTATATTTCCACCAGCAAATGTTGCCATTAAAACTACCGCAACGGCAGAACCGATTGCACCTATAATCTGTCTGACAGTATTGTTGATAGCTGTTGCATCTTCCACATCACCTGAAACGACTGCAATAGTCCATGTAACAGCAGGCATTAAACCTAAACCTGCACCGATTGCACGAATGATTTGTGTGACAATCATATATTCTATGCTGCTGTCAACCCTATAAGTCATCATCAAAAGATAACCTACTATGGTGAAAATACAAGATAAAATCAATACTTTTCTAACACCAAATTTATTGGCCATTAGAGGACCTACAAAGTTAAATACAATCATAACCAGTGTTGCAGGAAGCAAGACTAATCCTGATACAGTTGCTGAGTGATATGCTACACTTTGAACAAACAGCGGCATGATAACATTCAATCCACACATTGTGAAGTAAAGCAGTGCTGAAAATAATGTTCCAAAGAAGAAATATTTGTTTTTCAAAGCATGCAGATCAAGCAAAGGAGTTTTAATACCAAATTGCCTTTTGACAAACAGCACTAAAGAAATTGCTCCGATTACAATCGGCAATATTACCCATATTAAATCAAAGCCGTTTTCTGCAATGTTTGAAAATCCTAGCATTATTCCCACACATGCAAGTACACATAATATCAATGACAATATATCCAACGGATAATGTCCTGTTTCAAATTCAAGTTTAACTACAACTGACGCTATAACTATCAGCACCGCTATTGCAGCTGCAAATATCAAAAAGATTGATCTCCAGCCGACATAATCAATAATCAAACCTCCTGCAGTAGGAGCAATAGCCGGCGCTATTCCAATAATAAATCCGAATAAACCCATATAAACCTGCCATTTTTCTTCAGGAACTACCTTGAAAAGCACAATTTGTGTTATCGGAAGCAGAACTCCAGAACCTATAGCCTGAATTACACGTGCCAAAATCAATGTTTCGATATTCGGAGCGATGAAAGCTATCAAAGATCCGATTAAAAACAGTGCCAATGCTGCCAATAAAATTGTCTTAACTTTGAATCTGCGTGTAAAAAATGCTGATAATGGAATCATCACACCCAAAACAAGTAAAAATGAAGAGTAAATCCACTGCGCAGTTGTTGAAGATATGTTAAAATCAGCCATGATGCCGGAAATCCCAGTTGTAACAACACTTTGAGCAGCACTCAATATCGCCGCAGCAATAATAAAAACTATTAATGTTGACATTCCTCTGTCCAAATTCTTATTCATAAATATACACTCTAATAATTATTTAAAAATATATTGACCAAAAAAGTATATAAAATTAATTTATATAATATTTATTTAAATATTTAATCATAAATTTGAACAAAAATATATAAAAATAGGACAATGGTAAATAAATGTTACCCCTTGAAAAAATCATCTAAAAAATTATAGTTAAAAAAAGTCATAAGGACATAAAAAATCATATGTAAAAATCAAATATCATTATTTGAATTCATGACATCCAAAAGTCCCAAATCAAAAATTAGTCTTCGCAAATGTCTTTCAGAATAAGTGACTCCAAATTCCTTTTGAATCTCTTCTCTAATCTCAGAAACATTGGACAATCCTTTTAAAACAATATTTTCCTTTAAAATATCAAACTGATAATCAGACATTTTAGAAATTCTTCCGGAATTGCCTTTTCTAAATAAACCATCAAAGCCATTCTCATTCCAATCTTTTAGCCACTTATACCCAGTTTGAGGAGTTTTTCCATGTTTTTCAATGGAATCTTTAACAGTTTCATCAGCGTATAAATCCTCTATAAATGAAACTTTCTCATATAAATGTACAAATTTCTCCAAATCACGTTTTACTCTTCGAATTTCTGAAATAGGAATGTTTTTATTCACATAAGCTTGCCTACTCATAAATATAATTTTAAAATAAAATACTATAAAAATTTTATGTCAATCATTAAATGTTAATTAAAATCAAACCGACCATACAAACAAAAAATCCAACCATTTGAGTGAGTGAAACGTTTTCTTTATAAAGCAAATAACCAACAACCAAAAGAACACAGGCAAGACCAATGTTTGCAACCACGCTGGCTGTACTTACTGCCCAACCTGCACGATAGACAAAAACATATCCCACCTCAAGGCCCACAATTGCTATCGCCAGGATTATTGAAGTCCAATTGATTTTGGACAATTCTACAACGACATTTGAAGGGCCAACCATGAAGACAAAAATCACTGCTGAAATTATTGCAGCCACAAAATAAGTAACCATCAATGCCCCAAACGGATTTACATCACTCGGCATTGACTTCATACAGATGTTATAAAAAGTATTTGCCAAAATAACCATTAAAATTGGCCAGATAAGATTCCAATTCAAATTAATCACCGAAAAAATAAAAAAAGAAGTGAAGTCAAGCTTCACTATTTTGTTCCATATACTCTGTCTCCAGCGTCACCGAGACCCGGAAGAATATATGCATTTTCATTCAATTCCCTATCCACTGTTGCACAGAAGATTTCCACATCAGGATGGTCATCTTCAATAGTTTTAATTCCTTTAGGGGCTGCAACAATGCATAATAATTTAATTTTACTTACACCATCCTGCTTAAGACGTGAAATGGTTGCTGATGCGCTTCCACCTGTTGCAAGCATAGGATCAATTACTAGGACTTCTCTATTGTCAATTCCTTCAGGCATTTTATAGTAATATTCAACTGGTTCAAATGTTTCTTCGTCCCTGTAAAGTCCAATATGACCTATTTTTGCATTTGGGATGACATTCAATATTCCGTCAACCATACCCATTCCTGCTCTTAGGATTGGAACGATTGCATAGTTGTCCTCATTCAACATGCCAGTATCCATTTTTTCAAGTGGGGTTTGAATGGTAGTTTCTTCGAGTTTTGCATCCCTCATTGCTTCATACATCAAAATTGTGGAAATTTCAGTGACTAATTCCCTAAATTCTTTGGTTCCTGTATTAATATCTCTTAAAATTGCAAGTTTATGAGTTATTAATGGATGATTCAATACAAATTCATTCATGTTTTTCCTCCGGTATACAAAGGTTTAAGATTACACCTACAATAGCTGCTAAAGACATTCCAGAAATGGAAATGGACAAGTCGCCATATACAAGTGATAATGCTGCTCCACCTAAACCTAAAACAAGCATAGTAGCAGCTACAACAACATTTTTAGTGTTGTTAAAGTCAACTTGATTGTGAATTAAAATTTTAAGCCCATTTACACATATAAATCCATATAACAATACTGAAATACCTCCTAAAACAGGTTGAGGTATAGCAGTTAAAAGTGCAGTCAAGTGTCCTGAAAATGCAAATATAATTGCAACAATTGCTGCAAGACCAATTACATAAGTGGATGCTACACGAGTCATTCCAACAACAGAAGTGTTTTCACCGTAAGTTGTATTTGCAGGACCTCCTAAGAAGGCTGCTAGGAATGTTGCAAGACCGTCACCGAGCAATGTCCTTTGAAGACCTGGATCTTCAATCAAATCACGACCTATAATTTCACTTAATACTTTGTGGTCACCAACGTGTTCAACCATTGTTACAAGGGCAATTGGAACAATTGTCAAGACTGCTGCAAAGTTTAAATTATAATGCATGAACGGCAAGTAGAATTTAGGTATTTCAATTACATTTGCAGCCATTGCAGCTGAAAAGTCAACCATACCCAGTGCAGCAGCTACGATATAACCTACAACAATACCTACTAAAAACGGAATAACTTGCAGGATTCCTCTTCCGCGAATTGCAACCAATGCAGTTACCAAAAATGAAATGAAAGCAACCGCCAAGTTAGTCCATGGAACAACCGTTAAATCCAAACCAATTTCAGAAATAGCTGTTGGAGCAAGAGATAAACCTATAACCATAATCATCGGCCCCACTACAACAGGAGGCAACAATTTATTAATCCATTCAGGACCAGTCATACGAATTATAAATGAAATAATTACATAAACTATACCAACAATCATTAATGCCGTAAATACACTTCCAGTACCTCCAATTGCATAACCTGCAATCATAGGAGCAATGAAAGCAAACGAACTTCCCAGATATACTGGGCTTCTATTACGAGTACAAATCAAATAGATTAATGTACCTAAACCAGATGAAACCAATGCTACAGGTATTGATAAGATGTCTGCACCAGCAGTGCTATTTACAACGATAGGAACTAGAATTGTAGCTCCAAACATTGCACACACACATGCTGAATAGCAAGTAAAATCCACCTAAGAGTATTAGGCTTATCACCAGTACCCAGCAGCATATTACTATTTTCTTCTACCATATTATCACATATTTTCTAAAATTTAGAATATTTTTTTATGAATTTGATTAATTATTAAAAAAATACAAATGAATGATTTAATAATTAATTTAAAATTATCTAAAATTTGTAAAACATAACTATAAAATCGTTTTAACAAATTTTGATTAATAATATATATCTGAATAAAGTTATAAAATACTTTCTTATTTCTAACGTGAAATTAAAAAGAAAAAAGAATGAAAAAAATTCCAAAATCATATCTGTGGAATTCTTTCATTGGTATTTTGGGCGGTCCATCCAGCACCGAAACTGGAATAAGTATTTTTCAATTGGGTTTTAGTAGATGATTTCAGGTTATATTTCAGTTTAACAACCAAACTTTGTGTATTATAGTTGTTGAACATGTTTTTCATATAGTTAACAGTTAACCAGTTTGTCGGAATGCTATGGCTTCCATGGTCATAATCCCCTGAAGGATTACCTACCAAAACCTTTTTGCCGTCTTTGCTGATATCCAAAATTGCCACATAATGACCCCAAGTATGGAAAATTAAAGCACAACCGCCTTTTTTAAGTTGGTTTATAGCTTTATCATATGATGATTTATAAAAATAACTGCATTTGAAGTTAGACTTTTCCAAACCTGCCTTAAGTAAATTAGCAAATGATCCGTCCCTGACAGTAGTTTTGGAGAGTTTTGCTAGCTGTTTTTCACAGATATAACTTTTCAGGAATTGTGTGCACATGCTTGAAGATGTCGGACCACATGTATATCCCGTATTCTGCACATCCCTGACTTGAGGATATGTATAAGACTTTCCGCTTAATGAAACTGTTATGGAGCCCGGCCAATAGTTGTTCTTATTGGCTTTAACGATTTTTATATTGATTGCCCGTTCTATAACGTTCCATTTTTCACGCACCAGAATATGCTGTAAATTTGGTTCAGATTTAGTTTTGAAATACACATATTTTGACAATTTTTTATTCAAATACAGGAAATAACTATCTCTTTTGATTGTTTGCTGGTATTGTGCTTTGAGAAGAGTGTATTTCATATCCTCATCAGCCATCACATAATTGGCAGGCATCACATCAATATCCGGAGAACCGTTTACCAATGGAATTTTTTGTTTTGTCGGATTTTTTACATCACCGACAATACAACTGACCTTTTTGGATGCCTTACTGGAAAATACAGTTGAAGTGCCTGCAAAAGTGGCAGTTATTTCGTAATCCCCTACTTTCATATTAGGTTTAAATACCACAATACCTTCAGTGTTAGTTGTTTTAGTAAATGTCTTGCTGCCTATTTTTACAGTGACTGTTTTTTTAGAAATTGCGGAAAATGTTGAGCTTTTTAAATAAACTCTCAAATGACCATTAGTCAATAATTTATTGTTGCCCACAACTATGGAGGTTACTGCGGGAACAATCATGGATACTGTTTTTGAGGAGGAAGCATAATAATCATTTCCAGCATAAGAAACTGTCATTGAATATTTTGCATCTGCATTTAAGTTTATTTGAAGTCCAGCCCTGCCTTTATCGTTTGAAATTTTATTATAAGTCTTTCCATTAATATTGAATGAAACTGTTTTACCTGTTAAAGCATTACCAAAATTATCCTTCAAGTCAACATAAAAATAGTTACTTTTTAAAACAGTGGTATTAACCGGAGTGATAATGCTAGACAATTTTAAAACTTTTACGTTAAATATCTTATTGACTGGAGAATAAAGGTCATTTCCAGTAAAAATAACATTGAGATCATAAGAATTTGGTTTTAAATTCAAATTTAAACCAGCCACACCCTCATCGCCAGTATTGATCACATGATTTTTATTGTTAATATTTGCGGTTAAATTCTGATTTGAAATAGGAGCATCATTTGAATCTTTTAAAGAAATTCCAATAGACTGACCCGTATAGACATTTGAAGAATCAACTGATATTGTTGGAGTTTCCTTAATTAACTCCGTACTATTTGTATCGTCAGCAGTAGTATTATCACCGGCAGATACTGCTGCTATGCAGAAAACTGATAAAATAATGCAAATAATTAAAAATTTTAACTTTTGATTCATGAATTCACCTTAACTTAGTCCTAATGTCGCATGAGTGTTATGTCTTGCCCAGTTTGCACCCATACTTTTATAAAAACAATCCACCTGATTTTTCGTTGAATTTGAAAGAGAATAGTTTAATTTTACAATCAAACTGTCATCATGATTTTTAATAAATCGGGTTTTCATGTAATTAACTGTCAACCATTTGGTTGGTATGTTATAATAAGTTTTATAGGAGTTACTTACTAAAACTTTTTTGCCATTATTACTTATATCTAAAATTGCCACATAATGGTTTTTAGTGTGAAAAATTAATGCACAACCTCCTTTTTTAAGTTCATCCAATGCTGTTTTAAAAGAATTTTTATAGAAATAAGTGCAGTTGAAATTATTGCCCAGCGCTTTTATCATACCATGACATGGAGTGCCTATAACTTCCTTGGAACCAGCTTTTTTAGCCAAATATTTTTCAGACATGTAATTTCTTAAAACCTGACTGCAGACACTTGCTGAAGTCGGTCCACAAGTATAATCTGTATTTTGCACATCACGAACCTCAGAGTAGGTATATGATTTTCCTTTCAGGGAAACTGAAATCTTGCTTGGCCAGTACTTGTATTTGTTTGCGTTAACTATTTTCACATTGATGGCCCTTTCAATAACATTCCATTTTTCACGTTTTACTATGTGATTGGTGTTAGGATGAGATTTTGTCTTGAAGAATGTGAATTTGGATAGTTTATTATTTAAAAACAGACAATAACTGTCCCGTTTAATAACCTCTTTGTATTGTGTTTTTGTTAGTGTGTATGTTGCGCTTCCATCTGCCATGACATAGTTTTTAGGCATCAAATCAATGTCCGGAACACCATTTTTTAAGGGAACAGATTCATTTAACGGATCTTTTACATTTCCTTTAATCCCATTGACCTTTTTGGAAGTCCAATATTTTCCATATTTTACCGTAACTTTATATTCCTTTGCATCCAGATTCGGTTTTAAGACAATGATACCTTCAGAATCTGTTTTTTTAGTGAATTTCTTATTAGCTATTTTGATTTTAAGAGTTTTATGGGAAATATCTGAAACTGAATAATCCTTTAAATAAATCCTCAAATATCCGTTGGTAAGTAATTTGGAATTGGCAATATCAATGTTGGTGTAATGCATCACGCGCAGGTTAAACTTGATTTGAGATGACTTGTAATAATTATTTCCACCATATTTTAAAGCAACTGAGTAAGATGCTGGTGCCAATTTTATTTTAAATC
The DNA here is from genome assembly GCA_017473945.1 of Methanobrevibacter sp. Taxonomy (GTDB): domain Archaea; phylum Methanobacteriota; class Methanobacteria; order Methanobacteriales; family Methanobacteriaceae; genus Methanocatella. The sequence goes on from JAFUIW010000122.1 coordinate 41,447, forward strand.
CACAACGACCATTTTTATTTGTGGTTTTAAAGTAAGTTTTTCCGTTAATTTTAAATGCTATTTTTTTATTTGGAAGAGGATTGCCTATGTTTGATAACTCAGCGTATAAGTATTTACCCCTCACTACAAAATTAGCATGATTTGTGAGTTTTGTATCCAATTTTGAAACTTTAATATTGAATTTTTTAGAAACGGATTTATATTGGTCATCACATGCAAATGAAACAATCAGTTTATAAGTTTTTGCAGGAAGAGATAGGTTTAAACTAGCAATTCCATTGGAATTTGTGGATGTGGAATATTTTTTACCGTTTATCAATAGAGTCAAATTTTTAGATTTAAGCAAACTGCCAGAACTGTTTTTCAGATAAACTGTTAGAGTGTCTTTAGCCTTCAGCTTTGTTGTTTTTACACTGACAACAGGACTTGTCTTGACAACTTCAACTGTTGAATTGTCTTCAGAACTACTGGACAAATTCACATCATCAAGATTTATGCCGCCATCTGTTTCATTAATCGTTGTTTCATTCAAATCGTCAGCTGAAACAAATGATACTGTGAAGATTATTAAAAACAGCAATATTATGAAAAAAGTTATTCTATTGAACATTATTTCACCACAAATATGGTGATATGTTTAAAAAACATTATTAAAAAAGTTTGCGAAAAAAAATAGTAAAAATAAGACATTTAAGTCTTATTTACAAATTACCGTTAGTGTGGAAATATTACTAAGGTTTGTTTATAGTTAGTTACAGACAGTTATTTTCTTGCTTTTCCAACACGACGGGCAATAACCATTTCTCCAACTGAGATTAAACCTGCAAAGAATTTTTCTAAACCTCCAGTTGACCAAATAGCTTCCCCAAATGTAGCACTCATAATATTTGCTTCATATTCTTCAGGAGTTATTTTTACACCGGTGGTCTTTTTGGATACCAATGCAGATGCAGCCATCAACTCTTCCCAGGTTACTCCTTTAAGCTGATTTTGCATTGCCTTATACAATTTTTCAACTTTAATATCGTAAAGTTCAGACAACAATGCTACAATGTCGCATGCACGAACCATACCCACAATCTGATTATCATCATTGACAACAGGAACTGTTACAAATTTATTGTTTGCAGTTAAAATTACTGCTTTTCTTGCAGGATCATCTTCATGTACTGTTGAAACTTCTTCATAACCACTCATGATTTCTGAGATTTTTTCATTTCCTTCCCTTAATCCTCGTGTAATGTCAAATGAGGTTATCCAACCTATTAATTGTTTATCATCATTTACAACAGGACAGGTAAAACGTCTGATTTCTTCCATTACTTTTGATACTTCAACAACACTATCTTCGCTATTTAAATATACAAAGTTTTTATCCATTAATTCTTTTGCTCTCATAAACAACCCTCGTTTTATTCAATATCAACTCTTTTAAGTGCTCCTACAGGACAATGACGTGTACATTCAACACAGCGAATACACTTATCATTATCAAGAACCACTTCACCATCCACTAACTCTATAGCCCCAGTAGGGCAATTTTCCTCACATAAATAACAATTTACGCAAGCTTCATGATTCACATCAAGATTTCTGCTGTGAACAATTGGACCAACATACCTGTCCAATTCAATTGCATCGTCATTTTGTGAAATTTCTACACATGCGCTGCATCCAATACACATCTTTTCATTAACGTAAGGATATAAGGTATCATCAGCCAACTCCATACCTAAATCCAAATTCAATTTATCGAAAAACTCTTTAAATTCCAGAGTGAATGCGTTTGTTGGACATAAATTTGCACAATCATCCCAATTATTATCAACCGAATAATTAATTGAAATTTCATTCATTCTAACTACTCTGTGAGAACAGCTAACATTAGATAAACTGTATTCAATGCAGTCTTGTTCATCGTCATTTTTATAGACAGCAGTATTATCTATTAATTTTATTGCGGAAACAGGACAGGTTTGAACGCAAATTTCACATTTTACACATTTATCAGTGATTTTAGCTATTCTGAATATATTAGCTGGTTCGATTGCACTAACTGGACATTCTCCAACGCAGGTGTTGCATCTTACACATCTAGGGGCAACAGCTATAATCTCTTCATTTGAATTGAAATCTTCCAATTCAAATTGGAAATCATCACCATCATCATCTAAATCAACAGATTTCAATAGAACTTCTCGCTCTAAGTTTTTCATCTGTTTTTGAAACGTTACATTCATAATATTACCAACTAACTATTTTATTATTTAAATAAACTTGATTTTAAAAGAAATCCTCCAATTCTTTTAAAGATGGGAATTTCTCCATTCCGAATCCTTCAATAGCCTTACTGGCCACCCAATTTGCAATTCTGCAGGATTTTTCCAAATCGTATCCTTTCAGATAGGAATATAAAAATCCGCTGTTAAAACTATCTCCAGCACCTGTTGTATCGACAACATCACAATTGAATGCTCCCACTTGACATTGTTTGGAATTATTTATTGCATAAACACCTTTTGAACCTTGTTTTACAACTATGGTTTCAATTCCCAAATCCAAGAAACCGACAACCAATTCATTAACGGGAGCATCACTGTCATTGCATAACAATCTTAATTCTGATTCATTTATAAGCAGGACATTTGTTCTTTCAAGTATCGGTTTTAGTTCATGAAATCCCTTTTGAACATATAGCATTCCAGGATCAAAGCTTAAGACAGTATCATGACTTAACTTTTCCAACAATTCAATTTGAGTCTTAAATGAATCACCAACGAATGATGTATAATGCATTATTTTGCATCTCATAATATTCATTGGATTTATTTCATCAATTTGGATTTCATCGTTAACACCCGGATTGATATAAAGGCATCTTTCACCTTCATTGTCAACGAATCCTAAGCATTTTCCGGTTGACCCTGATTCGGAGTAAATTAAATTATTAGTGTATACTCCATTAATGGCCAAATTATATTCTATTAAGTCCCCATCCTCATCTTCAGCTATTTTTCCAATAATTGATGTATCTATACCTAGTCTGGCCAAGCCAACTATTGTGTTGGCCGCTGAACCACCAGGAGTTGAAGTTTCGCTTTTTATGAAACTCTCTTCATCAGCACCAACAATATTTTCTACAGAACATAGCTTATCCACATTCAAGGCACCGAATCCGATTACTTCAGCATTAAGATCATTATCAAGTATTTCCATATTAAAACCCTACTTTAAGATATCCAATAAATTTATATTTTTATCTCCGAGTTTTCCATCAAAATTGCCTGCAGAGATTTTAATAACTCCTTCAAATTCCAAAGCAGCATCAATACCTGCTTTGATAGCTTTATTCATTGATTCCTCATTAATTGCATTAACGACAATTTCTGGAATGTAATTAACTCCTTCTGGAACTTTAGACTCATCACCTAAAGATTCCTTTAGTGAAGGACAGTAAACATGATTTGTGGTTGGTCCAATTTCAGGGAAGTTTGTTTCCGGTTTTGAAGCTGCTGAACAGACATCAAATGGTGCGGTTGCACCTTCAACACCCATTATCGCATCGATTATTGCATCACCTGCATCGATAACTGCCTCTGGAGTTTCACATAAATACCAGAAGTTTCCACCCATTATTCCATCGTTTATTTTGAATTTTTCTTCAATCTGAAAATCAGGAACCGCAATTGGAACGTTTATCATCTTTCTTCCGTATTCCTCTACAATCCATTCATAACCATCTCCACAGTGTCCAACGATGTCCATCATTTCAATATATTCATCGCCCTCACTGTCGGAATAATCAAAGATACGTGTAAAAGGCTTGACCAAAACGTCCTGGCGAAGCCTGTAAGATAACTCGAATGCAAATTTTTCAACGTCATCGCCGCCTAACCAGTATTGCACAACAGCACCAAATCTTCCGTCAGGAGTTTGGGATTCGTCTAAAAATCCTTCCACACCGCCTTCAACTCTGCCGATGACAGCACTTGGAGTTGAAGTTGAATCGTATGCTGCTCTTTTAACTATTTTTTCGTTAGGCCCCGTGATTAAAGCTCTTACGTATTTTCCTTCAAAAGCTTCAAAAAATGTATCATCTACTTTATCATAACTCATTTTTAATACCTTCCTTTAATTAACCTAATCCTCCGATGTCCTCGCCTCTAATATTAGTTCGCATATATTTACTGTCTTTTAGAATTTCTTCATAATTTTCATCACAAATCAATTGTATAATCGGATAATTTTCATTTTTAAAAACATCAAAGAATTTTTCTTTTATTTCCAAATCTATATTGTACTGATTGAATAGTTCTTTTAAATCATTTGAATCGTTGTAATCTGCTATGAATTTTAAAACCTTGCCTTTATCATTTTCAGCATAAATATTTGCTATTACTGCAGTTGCTATGGCACTCGGCGAAACTATTGCAATTTCAGCAACTTTTAAAGGGTATTCATTACCATTGAATGAAATGCTAACGCCATTATTTGCTCTTGCAAATTCCAAAGGCTCCACATCAGTAATGCTGTCGCCTATGTATAGCATATTATCTGAGTCAATTCCATCTCTTTCAATTATCTTATCGATAGCCAATTTTTTGCCTTGCCCTCCGACGACTTCAATTTCCATGATTTTTTCATAAATACTCATTTGAGAGATTTGTGTAAAGAAAATGTCATCGAATAGCTCATAGTCATTAGGGTTTTCCAGAATTAATTTCTTAAATTCATTGATTTTTTTGATTTCATCATCATTTAAAGTTAAGCTATCTACATCAACATTTGTGTAAAATGTATTTTCAAATGGAACTTCCATATAATTAGAAACAGCTTCAATATATTGGCCGTAACTTGTACTAACTATATAAGTATTCATAGCATTCTTCAAGTATTTCAATAGTAATTTTGAGTCGTTAACTGAATAAATATTGTTTTGTGAAAAGTCAACCATATCCTTATTTTTAAGGTTTTCACAGACAAAAAAAGGCAAGATTAGTTTTAACGTATTACCTGCCTTATAATTTTCCTTTTTAACTATATCTACCAAGTAATCATCATACAAACTAAGTATCTTGAATAATTCATCCCCTTTTTCGATGAATTTTGTCGCCAATTCAAAGGCATTGTCATTCAATGTCAACGGCCCTTCACAGTCCGTGATAAACGATTTTTCAAACATGATTCACCTAAAGTTAACTATCCTTATTGCATCCAAAGGACATATTTCCTCACAATTTCTACAATAAATACATTTTTCGCTGTCAAATTCAATTTTATCATCATTCAATGATAATGCTTCAACAGGACAATTTTTTACACAAATTACACATGCTTGACACTTTTCATCTGAAAGTGAAAAGTCACCTAATCTTTGATAATGTAAATAAGATCTTGCATAGTACAAGTCAGTGTCCTTACTGTAGAAATAATCATCATATGCCCCAATTGCATCAAATTGACATTGTTCCACACATTTTCCACAATATATACAATTATCATTAATTTTAATAGGATTTGGCCCATCCAATTCTATGGCTTTTACAGGACAAACGTTTAAACAGTCCCCGCAAGCAACACATTTTTTATCATAAACTTCAATGTTCCTATCCATCAGATATGATCCGAACAGCTTTGTGAACTTGGAAATTTCAATGTGAGAGTCCAAACTGAGCTTCAGCTCTTTTTCCATCATGTCATTGACCTTGCATTCAATGAAATTTTCAAAGTTTTGGTCATTGAATTCCAATGCTATTGATTTTCCAACCTTCTCAAGAACCTTGTTTAAACTGATTAAATCCAAGGACAGTCTTTTCATGTCATGGTCAACAATTTCAGACACGATATCAAATGACTTGATTTCACTGTACATTTTATAAGCTTTTTTACGTGAGGAATACTTGATTGCTGTTGACGGGCATGAATGCATGCACTCTTCACATCTTGCACAGTATCCAGGATTGATGTAAGGCAGCTTGTTGGTTCTTGCCACATTGATTGCACCCATTGACGGACAAACCCTTGTACATGTCATACATCCGATACACTTATCCTGATTGACAACAATGGCCTTACCTCCCTTAACCGTTTTAGGAAGCAATTGACCGTATTTGATTGCATCGGTCGGACATACTCTGAAACAATATCCGCAACGTACACATGTGTCCTTATCAATCTCACTGTGAGGTGGCTGTTTTCCATCGGAAACAATGTGTATAGAACCGTTTTTACATGCCTGAACACATGCACCACAGGCCTTACATAATTTTACATTGATGTTTGGAACATTTTCCTTTATTGGAGGGTCCATATGCACATCAAGTGAAATTGCATCAAATGGACAAGCATTACGACACAATACACATCCAAAACAGGTATTTTTTAATTTAATAAGACCGTCATCGTCATCCATGTAGATTGCATCAATCGGACAGGACTGAAGACATGGTTTATCACTGCAATTTGCACATTTTGTTTGGTCAACCAAATAGTCAACGTCAACATGTCTCAATGGCCTTGGTGTTTTAGTATAACTATCAATCATAACACTCACTCCATGAAAATATCCTCATTTAAGTTAGATGCCTTTACGGTAGCATGAATGATTTCCTTGTCCTCCATTGAAAATTTGGCAATGAAATACTTGATTACTGAAAATGGACAAGTCTGGTAACATATGCTGCAACGTAAACATCTACTTTTATCTCTCACAATTGTATCTTCCGCTTCATCAAAGGAAATGCAACCTGTAGGACAATCTGGAATACATAACTGACATTTTTCACATTTGGATTTATCCCAATCGATGATTCTAATTTTAAGCCTGTTTACAGCATTGGATATTATTTCCAAAGCTATTTCCTCATCGGGAAGAATTTTCAACGCATCATCCCAAATATCTGAAATAGGAACATCATATTGCAATAGCTCGTCTGTTTCAAGAGCCCTCAAGTCATCTTCCTTATTGTTGATGTATTCTTCAAGATGGTTTACTGTCAGCAAGATTAAATCCTTTTGGTCTTGCAGGTTTTCAACAAATACACCTTTCATTGCACCGTTAACAGGGCAAACTTCAAGACACTCACCACAGGAAATGCATCTGAGCTGGTCAACAACAAGTTTCCCGTCTTCAAGATTGATTGCATCAACCGGACATTTTTTCATACACTTTTTACATTTGATACACAGATAATCGTCAACAATGTACTGTCGTTTTGAAGGAATGATATTGAATTCCGGAAGTATTAAATGATTCAAACCGCATTCCAATGTCTTTGGGTCAGTCGGACAAACTTCAGCACAAAAACCACATCGAATACATGCACCAGGATAAATTACAGGATATGTCAATCCTTCACCAGTTTCATCATCCTTTTCCCTCACGATTTTAATAGCATTTGGAGAAGGACATGATACTGTACATGCCCCGCAACCTATACAGTATTCCTTATTGACTTTTGGAAAATCCCTGAATCTTTCTGGTTTTTCTGCTATTTCAGGTTCGGTGTGGGCATTTGCAAATGCGTCTGTCCATGCTTTTCTTGCGAAATCGTAAATGTACCACATTAGAGATGCCATTTTATTTCACCTCATAAAAATCTTTAACAGCAGTTTTTCCATACTCATTTGTTATAGCAACCCTTTCCGCACATGCAACGCAAGGGTCACTTGTAGCGTATGTTGCCACTGCATCTGCAACTGTTGGAACATCACGAATCATGTATTTTGCACAGGAGTCCATATTAGGAATACTTGGAGTCCTGATTGAAATATTCTTTATTAAGCTTCCATTGGTTTCAATCATGTAAGTAACTTCACCGCGAGGAGCTTCGTTTTTACGCATTGCATAACCTGATTTCAAATCAGCAGGAGTACGAACTTCACCATCAGGTATATTCTCAATAGCTTGTCTAATTAAGCTAATAGATTCAGGTATTTCATCAAATCTTGTTAGAGTTCTTGCGTAATTATCTCCTTCAGTTCGTCTAATTACTTTAAAGTCAAAATAATCATCATAAGTATAATGACCGTTTCTATAATCCTCTTTAACACCAGAAGCCCTTCCAATCGGACCTACAGCACGTCCTTTAATAGCTTCTTTTTTAGTCATTACACCAATCCCTTTACATCTCAAGGCAAGTGCAGGACCCTCAGCAAACAACGCTCTTGTTGTTTCAAACTCATCCTCAATTTTTTGAAGGTTTTCAAGTATCGGTTTGAAATGGCGTTCATCAGCATCCATTCTGACTCCACCGACAACATTCCAACCCATATTGACTCTATTTCCAGTTAATAATTCGATTGAATCCATTGCATATTCCCTTAGCTCCAGCACTCTCATGAACAATGTTTCATGATCCATGGACTTGAAGAATGTGGAGTTTCCGAGAAGGTGACTTTGGATTCTGTCAAGTTCGTTTGTAATAACCCTTAAAAATTGGGCTCTTACAGGAACATCAACACCTGAAATTTGTTCAATGGTTTCTGCGAATGTTTGGGTGTGTTCATATGAACAGATACCACATACACGTTCTGAAAGATAAATTCCTTTCTGCCAAGTTTGTCCTTCAATTATCTTTTCAATGCCTCTGTGAACATAACCATATTCAATTTCCGCTTTAACGACTCTTTCCCCTTCAGTTTGAAGTTTAAGTCTAATAGGTTCTTTTAAAGCAGGATGAATTGGACCAATAGGCACTATCATTTCTTTTCCCTCCCACGATCAGCAATAGCTTGTGGTCCGACAGCCAGAATGGCCTCCAATATTTCATTAGGCCTCGGCGGACAGCCTGGAATTGCCGCATCAACAGGTATGAAATTGGATGCAGGTGCATAAACATGACCTCCTTCCTGATTAAATACATCACCAGATTGCGGGCAGTTTCCAACCGCTACCACTATTTTTGGTTCAGGAGCCTTATCATAAACTCTTTTTAAATTTGTAACCCATTGTTCGGTGACTGCGCCGGTCAACAATAGGACATCAGCTTCACGAGGATTGTTGTGAACGTAAATACCATATTGCTCTAAATCATATCTTGGAGATAATAATGCGACACATTCTACGTCACATCCATTACATCCTCCGCAATTGACTATGCAGACGTGAATTGAGCTTTTCCTCACAACATCCTTAATAGCATTTAACATTTGTACTCCCTCTTAAATTTTCATAAATATTATAAACTTGATTTAAATTCCGCTTCTTTTTTTAATAATTTAAATAATTCTAATTTTCCTTCTTTCAAGGCTTCTTCGTAAGATTTACCATTTTTTATTTCATCAATTATATTCATTTTGAGTTTTTTGCCATCTTCGCGAGAGATTACCTCTAAAGTATCAATATACCAACATAAGCTCAAATCAGCATTTAACTTTTGATATAAACATATGTCCTGAGCTGATTCGAAAGTAGCATGTAACGCTTCAAGAGAAGACATGTCAAATAAATCAAAGAAAACTTCCTCAAGCTCATCAACAGTACAATCATAATCTTTAGAAAATGGAATTATAATATCTCTTTGCCAAGCATAACTTTTGATAATTCTTTTCTGCATTAATTTTAATCTAGCATCATCATCCATTCAAATCACATCATACTGTCCATTTTAATAAGAAATATAAAATTACTGCAATAATCAATCCAACAGCAGTTTCTTTTCTGCCATATCCAGGTCTTTCCCCCATAACAAAACCGCCTAGAAGAAAACCGATTGCTGATAAAATAACATTGCCTGAGTTAAAAGCCAAACACCATCCCAATATTGAAACAGCAGCAAAAAGCATGTTGAACTCAGTTTCTGCAACAAATGGTTCACCGTGTTGTTTGTAACTGTAGACAAGACCCAATATCAATCCTGCTGCAAATGTAAGTAAATAAATCATATAATCTAACATAATATCACCTACATTGGTTTATAAAGCAATATAAATGAACAAATTATTGCTATAAATGTTACTATAAAACATAATTTCTCAATACTTTCTATTTTATGTGTAAAATTGCCTTTAGACAATAATACAAACGCTGCCAAGATAATTCCAATAATAACTATTGGAGCAATAAGATATGAATGCAGTGCAGTTGTAAGCAATCCTACAATTATTATTCCAAAAGCAACCAATGATGTTAAATATACAATTACATCCTCACTGTTCATGCTACCACTCCTGTAAATATCATCAATATTGTTCCAAAGAAGCAAATTGCACCTATTGTGATTTGAGTCATAACTGAATGATTTGGACTTAATATTGGAGTTGTCGCATTAATAAATCCTGTGACAAATGAAATCACAATCATTCCTATAAGATATCCTACGGCATTTAATGGACCGAAGAATATTGTCAAGAATACCCAAAGCATCACATACCATGCAATAGATTCTGAAAACAACATGAAACCTCTTAAAAATCCGAAGTGTTCTGTTTCAAAACCTGACACTAAAGCCTTATCTTTAGTAATTGCAAATGGAGAATATGGTGATTTTGTAATAATCAACATGAAAAACATTAAAGCCGCAAGCGGAATTGTGAATACCAGTGGTCCATGAACAGACTGGTAAGCAATTATTTCCCCAATGTTCATTGTGCCTGTAATCAGGTAGACAAATACGATAGCAGCAAACAATGGAAGTTCGGTTGCCGCTGAAAGTACAGCCCTTACACAGCTTAACTTACCATATGGAGAACCGGAACTTGATCCGGAGTTATGTTCAACAATTTTATAAACCGCATAAACACCGAAGAGTATGAGCAATGAATCATGAGCTACCGGACCTGCAATTACCCCTACAATCCATACTAACGCCAATATAAACACAATACCTATATAAAACACTTTTGAAACAGTTTTTGGAATTGCAGTTTCTTTAAAGAAAAATTTTAAAGAGTGTATCAAATGTTGGACAATAGGTGGTCCCGGACGTTTCTGAACACGTGCCATAACTTTTCTATGCAATCCGAGAAGCAGGCTTCCTGCCACGAATGCAATAATAACATTAATTAAAATATCTGCCATTAAATTCATAATACCACTCTAATACCCAGTAAATGGTTCTTTCACCCTTTCTTCTTCATCTTCAGGTCTTGGTTTAGCCATTGTTAATAAACCTAATGACAATACCCATAATGGAATACCGAATATAGCCACAGTATAAACAATCCATGCCTCAAAGTCTATGACCAAGCAGGCAAGAATAGCTATTGTTGATAATGCCAATAATATACTACATATAATTTTTTGATTAACCATGCTCACCACTTACCACAATACCAATAATAAAATTTCAACAGCTCTTACAATAATAAACAATGAACTTAAGTGAATAATAACAATGAACGGAGATCCTGCTGTCCTGAACATTTCCGCCTTACTTGCGAAAAACGGTGCCACTCCGCTTTCACCTAAAATTCCGATCAACATTAAAACAGCACCGAAGACTACCATAGGACTTGCAGGCATCTGGGAAAGTACTGCCAAACTCAATGTTCCGGTTGCTGCAAGAATTATTGATGCACCACCGAATAACGGTAAACTGCACATCATAGCAATTAAACCATAATTGAATGCAGAATTTAAAACACTGGTCTGTTTAACGGCTGATACGATACCAATATTTAAAATACCCACTAACGCCATGAATAATGTGAAGTTAAATAAATCTCCAGTAATCATTGCGCCTGCTGATGCAATACCACAGATGATTGATAGGAATCTCCTTTGCTTGAATTCCTTTGGACCCACTTTAACTTCAGTATTATTTAAATTGTGCATTGTAGCTTCGACTTGAGTTTCAGGTTTACTTAATGCTATCAATAAAGTAAATCCAAGTAAAACCGCAAAAAGGAACAAGTTAAATGGTGTAAGATACAGTACGATATCTCCAAGTGGAATTGTTCCAAGTAAATTTCCTCCAAGTGTAACAAAATCCATTCCAATCACCTACTCCTTATCAATATCCTCTCTCATAAGCAGTCCAATGAGACCTACTTTTGAAGCTACTTTTAATAATAATCCACATGCTGCCAAGAATAAACTTAGTAACCAATATTGAGGTGCTACAAAGAATAATAAGAAACCTATAATCCATAAACACCATGCAATACCAGACACTCCAGCAATACCATCTAACATCAATACCGGGAGGCCCCTTGCCTTTTTGGACAATGCGTACAATACTATTCCCCCACCTGCTACGGCACCACCAGTAAATCCTGTTAAGAAAATACCATAACCAATCAATACCAATGCAATAAAGTTAGGAGCCGTATTTAAAATTTCCATGTTTAATGCAAAAGGCTGTGGGAAAATTGAAGAAGTCTTTTGAAGATTTCTTCTTGGATTCTGCTCAATTTTACGCATTTCCCGAGTAAGCAATATTTCAGAAATTGCCAAAGTTTCCGCAAGTTCAACTACCAAACCAGGTAAAATCAATGCTTCAGCAAGGTCAGTTCCAACAGCAGACACCACAAAAATCATTGCAAGGCCAACCAGATCTGTCAAGATAAGAATATGAATTTCCTCTCTTTTAAGGGCAATTGCCATTGTTGCTATAAAACCTACAATCAATCCCGCATAAATGGCCGGCAAATACATTGTTAGGAATGCATCAGGAACATACGGAGGTATGAATACCATCAGTTATCCCTCCTTAACTGTTTTGCTCTTGCCTTTGCATCATTTGCATTAACTTCCCTAGCTACTTTTGCTGAATCAGATATAGCTTTTTTTACATCCTCCTTGATTTCAGATTCATCGTTTTTACGGTTCATGGTGTAATTGATGGATAACCATGAAGCTATGATGAATGACATCATCAATATGCTGGATTCCAAAATTGTATCGAAACCTCTGGTATAATACAATATTTCATCTATAAGTCCTCCAGGAGATGAATAAATTGAGGTACCAAAGTATGGGGAAATCGAAGATATCCACTGTGCCAATGGAGACATGTATCCGGTTATCATTCCCAAACTGGCTGCATTATCCGGATATTGTGGGCTAATAATGCCTGGCTGAGTTAATACTTCTCCTCCCCTATCATAAGGTGCGATAGCTAATCCGTCATCAATTTGCTCTTGAGGAGCTGGCCTAACATATAATTGATCAGGGTTTAATGCCATAGGGACTATTAAACCTATAATTAAAATTATTCCTAAAGAAAATGCAAACAAGCGAGGAATATTTTTAGGGTCTGCAAGTTTATTCCATAAAACTCCAATCCTCATACGTCTGCCCCCATTTCTTCTAAACGAATAATTGCTCTAAATAAGATTAAACTGATAATTACTGTGGTTGCAAGCAATGTTAATAATGCTAAAACATGATTGTAACATAATAACACCAAACAAACGCCTATTGATGCAACTTCAGTATTGAATGTTCTTACAATTGGGTCGTTTACTCCAGGACCCCATGCAGTTGCCAAACTTCCGATGATAGCTAGAAATATTCCAAAGTAAAAGAATAACGGCACACTAATCATTTATCTCACCACTTTCTAGCTTGTTTTTCCTAATTTCATTAATTTTCACAATGGCTAAAATAAATACCAATGTGGATAAGGGGTCTGCTAATGCCGCAAACATTGCCACATCCAAATATTTAAATAATACAACGACTAAAACAAATCCTGCATCCAGTATTGTAAACATTATCACTTTATCCAATGGTTTTTTAAGAAATATAATACCAAATGCTCCAATTACCATTAAAGCAATTGCAATTATTGACACGAAAAATTCCATTTTGCATCACTCCAATAGTATCTCATCATCTAGCCTATTTAATGTGTACGCAATTGCATTAGCACTGATTGTAGAACAAATAAAGAATGCCGCTGCAACTATAAGAGCAAATGGAGTATTTATTACTAAAGCAATGAGTGCTGAAACTCCAAAACCTATGACATTTAAATATAATAATCTTTCAGCCCTATTTTTAGTAATCAATGCTCTTAATGCAACAAATATGACTATAATTCCTATTATTTCAACATACATATTTAACACCCTCAAGCATGCCTATTGAATTTTTCAGCAATTTTGCCTAAAAGAATTGAAGCTCTCTTATGGTCAAGACCTTGAATGGTCAATATTGCAATAACCATACCTACAATAAACATTTCCGGAGTGAATCCGACAAATGAACAGATGAAAATTATTAAAGTAGCTGTCAAGCTTCCAACAGTTCCGGCATAACCTGGATCCGCACATAATCTATTTCCTATAAACACAAAAAATGCGGCAATAATTCCTCCAGGAATTCCTAAAATCAAGTATCCAATAGCGGCGATTAAAGTACCAGCAGATGCATCCGGAGAACATACAATGTTTCCTTGGAATAACCCACCAGCAATATCTCCCCCTCTTTTTTCGACATTTTCACCAATTATCCTAGCCCCTTTAACACCAGGTTGCTCGGGAAGTCCGAAATATGTATCAACAATTACAAAATTCAACCAACATAGAATTGCAGCAATTATGATACCAATTACTTCATTCATTATATATCCTCCCCCTCATCTCCATCCAAAGGCTTTGGAAATACAAAATCAAATAAATATTTCACAAATAATGCAGATAAAATACCAATAACAATAGCTAATACAATTCCATTATACATAAAAGTGTAATTCAAAACTAAAAATATAGAAAAAATACCAATAGCTATTATCGGAGTCGGATATATTGCACTAACATCAAAAGAATACCTATATGGTTTGCTAGGTAACAATGGGATTTTCAAAATTAACGCAAAGATTATTGAAACTAAAATAGTTACAATGTAAGCTAATAAAACATCAAATGAACTGATTGAAATATTGCTAAGCCCATAAATATTACCATAAGAAGCAAAAAATAGGGTATTATACATCAAATCAAACATATTATTAGACTCCTCTTAAATAATAATTATATTATATAAAAATATATAAATGTTGTTACTTAAAAATTAATATTAATAGCTTAAACATAATTAAAATTACTAAATGGTGGCTTAATGGATAATAAAAATATTTTAATAACTGGTGGACTAGGATTTATTGGTTCTCACATTGCAAATAAACTATTGGAGAACAATGAAGTTGTTATTCTTGATAATTTATCTACTGGAAACATTAACAACCTAGATAACCCTAATCATGAAAACTTGAAAATCATCAAACAGGACATTCGTAATACTAATCTGGATGAATTGACATCAGATATAGATTACATTTTTCATCTTGCGGCAATGGCAAGTGTTCCATTAAGTATCGATAAACCAGTTGAATGCAATGACATCAATCTAAATGCCACCGTAAAACTTCTAAAATCCTCTGTAGATAATGGCGTTGAAAAAATAGTGTTTTCATCATCATCTTCAGTTTATGGGCAAAACAAAAACATGCCCCTAAAAGAAAGCGAACAGCCACAACCAATGTCACCATATGCCGCTTCCAAAGCTAGCTGCGAATTATACCTGCAATCTTTTTATGACAGCCATGGACTAAATTACACTTCCCTTAGATATTTCAACGTATTTGGACCTGGACAAGATAAAAACTCACAATATGCTGCAGTTATACCAAATTTCATCAGTGCACTTCTTGAAGGAAATCAACCTGAAATTTATGGTGATGGTGAGCAAACCAGAGACTTTGTTCACGTTAAAGACATTGTTCGTGCAAATATCAATGCTGCTGAATCCAATTTCAATGGAATTGTCAACATTGCATCTGGTGAAAAATTAAGCATTAACCAATTATATGAAATTGTTAAAAATACACTTGAAAGCGATTTAGAACCATTATATCTCCCTGAAAGGCAAGGAGACATAAAACATTCACTTGCAGACATTACCCAGATGAAAAAAATCAATTTAAAAATAGATACAACTGATTTTGAAAAACAGCTAACAGAAACTATTGAATGGTTTAAAACAATTTTATAGGTTGAAAATATGGATAAAAGCATTAATGACTTCAATGTTCGTTTAAGGACTATAAGAATTAGAGAGCTTATTTTAGGGATAATTATCAGTTTTATTCTTACAGGATTATTGATAGGAGTATTTCCGGAAATTTACGATAATGACGATTTAATGTTCGTTGTTTTATTATCATTTGTCTTGATATTTTTTGCATGGTGCTTGAAAGGCACAACCGGACTTGGAAATAATTTTAATAAACTATTTGTTAAAAAGACCAGGAATGAAATTCTGTATGTATTTTTAATAAACATACTGTTTGCATTTTTATTCACCTGCATTGTAACTGGAATTGATTTGTTGATAGGATTTTATGATCCAAGCTGGGTAACCGGATTTGACATAGATTCCGTTGACGTTACTGCTGGAACAGTACTGTTAAATGCCATTGGAGCGATTATTTTTGCACCATTAATTGAAGAGTTAGTTTTCAGAGGAGTTTTATTTAACAGATTGAAAATAAGAGTCGGTATTGTCCCTGCCATGCTTATTTCATCATTTTTATTTGGTATTGGCCATGACTTCGGAGGGATAACCAGTGCATTCCTGTTCGGATTATGCATGTGCATATTATACATGAAAACAGACAACATTCTTGTTCCGATGAGCGTTCATTTCATTAACAACATTACTGCAACACTTCTGGAGCTAACACAAATCGATGCATTCATCGGACAGTTCCCATGGATAATTCCTGCAACAATTATTACATTGGTGGCGACAGTTCTTCTTGTTAAATACATAATACAGGAAACCAAACTGTTAAAAAAGAGTTATAGCTAAAAAATTAAAGAATTAGTGGAATCCGCATCCACTACAAGTTTCACATTTTTCTTCTTCCAAAGGATCATATGTTTTATCTTCCTGCAAAGTAGCTGAGATGAAATATTGGTCGAATTCATCTTTATTTTTTAAAACTGGAGAAAGACCTTTGAAATCACATTTGATATCGCCGGTTCCACCAATATCAACAATTATTGGCTCACCTAATTTGAATTTTTTAAAGTATCCTTCGACATCATTTATCAAATCTCCAGGCACTCTAAAATTGAAAGACAAAATATTGTTTTCCTTCATTTTCAAACCAACATATTTCTGGTCAATCTCATAGTTTAGACCTAACTGCTTTTTGAAAATTATGTTAGTACCAATTTCATTAGATGACATTTTTATAATCTCCTTGAATAAATTATTATTAAAATTATAGTTTGAGATATATAAAACTTTCTCTCATCAATTGTACATATTTTGACAATTTAAAAAAATATTTTTGAATAAATTTATAACGAATTATCACGATTTTTAATAAGGTTTATATAATTCGAAATTCAAAACATATAATATTATAATATATATTATAATGGAAAAAATCAATTAAAAAAATAAGGTGTTTATTTTGAATGAATACAACAAAGACATTGGAAATAGAATTAGAGAATTGAGAGAACTGTCAGATATTACAATTAATGAAATTGCATCTGAATTAAACATTACAGAAGAAACATACATTCAATATGAAAATGGAGAAGTAGACATCCCTGCAAGTTTCTTATACGAACTCGCACATATTTTTAAAGTTGATTTAGGATTATTATTGACCGGTGAAGAAAGCAGAATGAGCATATTTGATGTTACACGTGCCAATAAAGGCGTTTCAATAGACCGTAGAAAGGAATATACACATCAAAACCTATGCACCAAATTCATTCATAAAAAGGCCGAAACATTCCTTGTGACAGTGGACCCTGAAAAGAACCCAGTGCCTTCACTTAACTCACACCCTGGTCAAGAATTCAATTACGTATTAGAAGGTTCCTTAAAAATTTATATTCACAATAACGAAATTATCTTAAACGAAGGAGACTGCATCTTCTTCGATTCAGCACACAGACATGCCATGGTGGCGCTTAACGACAAACCCGCTAAATTTTTAGCAGTAATAATATAATATTTATGGAGATAATTACATGACATCATTAATAGGAAATTTTGTTGAAAGGGTTGATTTCAACTCTTATGAAGACTTTTACGATAACTTCAAATTAACATATGAAGATGATTACAACTTCGGATTCGATGTAGTGGACAAATACGCTGAAATCGATCCTGAAAAGATAGCATTAATCTGGACAAACGATTATGATGAAGAACACATATTCACTTTTAAGGATATGAAAGAATATTCCAATAAAGCTGCAAACTTATTTAAAAAATTAGGAATTAAAAAAGGCGACCGTGTAATGCTTACCCTTAAAAACAGATATGAATTCTGGTTCTGCATGATAGCATTGCACAAAATAGGAGCAATACCTATTCCGGGAACACACATGCTGAAACTTCACGACATCGATTTCAGAATAAAAGAGGCAGATGTGAAGATGGTAGTTTCAGTGGAAGAAGATTCATTATTACCTGATTACGAAGAAGCTGAAAAATCATTAGGCATTGACATACCAAAACTTGCAATTGAAACCGACAGGGACGGATGGATAAACTTCAATGAAGCTATAGAAAACGAAAGTCCAATATTCGAAAGGCCAACTGGTGAAGACAAAACCTATGCTGAAGAAATATCACTAATATATTTCACATCAGGAACCAGCGGACTTCCGAAAATGGTTTCACACAAACATACCTATTCATTAGGACATATCCCTACTGCCAAATACTGGCATAATGTAGTAGAAGATGGAATCCACCACACCTCCGCAGATACCGGTTGGGGAAAAGCTGTATGGGGAAACCTTTACGGACAATGGATTGCAGGAACAGGAGTATTCATCTACGATTACGAAAGATTCAATGGATTAAAATTACTTGAAAAGATTATCGAATATAAAGTGGACACATTCTGTGCACCTCCTACAATTTACAGATTCATAATTAAAGAAAATATAGAAGGATATGACCTTTCAAACTTAAAATACGTTACAACTGCAGGAGAACCTTTACCTCCTGAAGTATCCGAAAAGTTCTTTGAACTTTCAGGACTTAGAATCAAAGAAGGATTCGGTCAAACCGAAACAACTTTATCAATCGGTACATTCATCTGGCTGGATGCAAAAGTTGCTTCCATTGGTAAACCTTCCCCATTATTCAATTTGGAATTATTAGATGAAAACCACAACAAAGTGGAAATCGGAGAAGAAGGAGAACTTTGTTTCAAAATGAATGACGGACCTAATCCCGGATTATTCAAAGACTATGTGAACGATGAAGAAAAATACAAAAGGCAAATCCATCATGGATACTACCACTGTGGGGATACCGCATGGGTGGATGAAGACGGATATGTCCACTTTGTTGGAAGAAACGACGACATCATCAAGTCTTCAGGTTACCGTATCGGACCGTATGAAGTAGAAAGTGCAGTATTGTCTCACGAGGCAGTTTCAAACTGCGCAATTACCGCTTATCCTGATGAAGTGAGAGGCCAAATCGTAAAGGCAACAATTATCTTACAACCTGGCTTTGAACCGTCAGATGCCTTGACCAAAGACATACAAAATCATGTTAAAAGAGTTACAGCTCCTTATAAATACCCAAGAATGATTGAATATGTGGATGAAATTCCAGAAACAATCAGCGGTAAAATAAGAAGAGTTGAAATCAGAGAAAACGATAATAAAAATTAATCAGATGATATAATGACAGAAGAGATATCTTATCCAGTTATCAATAAGGAGATTTGCAAAGGCTGTATGAGATGTATAGTCGGATGTCCTCAAAATGCAATATTACTATCAGAAGAAATGAACAACGCAGGATATCAATTTGCATATTATAGTGGAAATGGCTGTACCGGATGTAAAGACTGTTACTTTACATGCCCAGAGCCATTAGGATTAGAAGTACATCAAGTGAAAAATATTGTTAATGATTCAGTAGCAAAAATGATTAAAGCTAAAGCAGCTAATCAAGGGGGAAACTAAATGAGTAATCAAATGGTGAAAGGAAATACTGCTGTTATCATTGGTGCAATGTATGCGGGATGCGATTGTTTCTTTGGATACCCAATCACACCTGCAAGTGAAATATTGCACGAAGCTTCAAAATATTTCCCAATGGTTGGAAGAAACTTTGTACAGGCTGAAAGTGAAGAAGCATCAATCAATATGGTTTACGGTGCATCAGGTACAGGCCACAGGGTCATGACCGCATCATCAGGGCCAGGTATAAGCTTAATGCAGGAAGGATTCACATACCTTGCAGGTGCTGAACTGCCTGCAGTTATTGTTGACATTATGAGAGCAGGACCCGGACTTGGAAACATCGGACCCGAACAAGGAGACTACAATCAGATTGTCAAAGGCGGAGGTCACGGTAACTACAGAAATATAGTCCTGGCTCCAAACAGCGTTCAGGAAATGTGTGATTTGACCATGAAAGCATTTGAACTTGCAGACAAATGGAGAAATCCTGTTGTTGTTTTGGCTGACGGTACACTAGGCCAGATGGCAGAACCTGTTGAGTTTCCAAAAGAAGCAATCAAACCTGAAATTGACGAATCATGGGCAGTAAGAGGAAATAAGGATACCATGGGAAACCTCATTACATCAATCTTCAATGACTTCAATGATTTGGAGGATTTCAACTTCAAGCTTCAGGAAAAATATGCTAAAATCGATGCTGAAGAGGTTATTGTTGACGAATATCAAGTTGACGATGCAGACATTGTCTTGGTTTCATATGGTATCAGCAGCCGTATCGCAAGATCTGCTGTTGACAAGAGCCGTGAAAAAGGCCTGAAAGTTGGACTCTTAAGACCTGTCACACTATCACCTTTCCCAACTGAAAGAATCAAGGAATTGGCTGATAAGGGTGTTGAATTCATATCAGTTGAAATGAGTAACGGTCAGCTCCTTGCTGATGTTCAGTTTGCAGCATTAAGAAGAGACGGAACCCACCTTGTAAACAGGATGGGCGGAAATCTCATTGAACTTAAACATGTGCTTGCAAAAATTTATGAAATTGCAGGTCTGGACGAGAAAATAGATACTTCAAAAAGAAGTGAAGAAAAGGCTAGCCCGAATATAATTGATTAAGGATGTGGAAAAATGAGTGAACAATTAAATAAAGATTATGAAGAACAAATACGTAGAAATCCACAATCCCTTTTAGAAGAGTATCCTAGAAAAGGAACCAATATTCAATCCACTCATTACTGTGCAGGTTGTGGACATGGTATCATACACAAATTGATTGCAGAATGTATGGATGAGCTTGGAATCCAGGAAAGATGCGTTATGATTTCACCAGTGGGATGCTCAGTATATGCATACTTCTACTTCAACTGCGGAAACTTCCAGACCGCTCACGGAAGAGCGCCTGCAGTGGCTACAGGCATTTCAAGAGCAGAAGACAATGCTATTGTTATGAGCTATCAGGGAGATGGGGACTTAGCCTCCATCGGTTTAAACGAAACATTACAAGCTGCAAACCGTGGTGAAAAGATTGCAGTATTTTTCGTGAACAACACCGTTTACGGTATGACCGGCGGACAGATGGCTCCAACAACATTGATTGGTGAAAAAACAGTTACATGTCAAACTGGAAGAGACCCTGATTATGCAGGACACCCTACACACATGTGTGAGTTAATCAACACCCTAAAAGCACCTGTATTCATTGAAAGGGTATCTCTTGCAAATCCATTGAAAATCAGACTTGCAAAATATGCAATCAAACAGGCACTTACAGTTCAAAAAGAAGGAAAAGGATATTCATTCGTTGAAATATTATCCCCTTGCCCTACAAACCTAAAACAGGATGTTAAACGTGCACAGGAATTCATTGAAAAACACATGGAAAAAGAGTTCCCTGTCAAAAACTTCAGAAACAACCTCTACAAAAAAGACCCTGTTGTCAGACCTGAAAGTGACTTTACCACAGAATCATTGGATAAAATATTCAATGTAAACAGAGGCGAAGGTTCAGGATATGTCGATGAGGACATTGAACCTGTAAGCATAAAAGTTTCCGGATTTGGTGGTCAGGGAGTCTTGAGTGCTGGCCTTACAATTGCTGAAGCAGCATGTGCTGAGGGAAAACACGTTTCATGGTATCCTAGTTACGGACCTGAACAGAGAGGAGGAAAATCAAACTGTTCAGTAGTTATTTCAAATGAAACCATTGGAACTCCTGTTGTTGATGACATTGACATTCTTATCGCATTGAACAAACCTTCACTTGAACAGTTCTCACAGGACGTTAAAGAAGGAGGAGTAATACTTTATGATTCACACATTGGTGAGTTCGAAACCGACAGGGACATTAAGGTCATTGCAATGCCTTGTGTCGATATTGCAGAGGAACACGGCAATGTCAGAACTGCAAACACTGCGCTTTTAGGTGCATTGACTGAATTGACTGATGTCTTAAAACGTGAATCTTATGAAAACGCTATTCGTGAAATGTTTGCTGCCAAACCTAAAGTAATCGATGTAAACATCGATGTTTTGGAAGCTGGAGCAGAATGGATTAAAAACAACTCATAGTGTGATTTAATGACATATAAAGAAAATGCTAACAAATATATAGAAAATTACGGCTTAAGTATAGGAGATACAATCAAAGTAAACAAAAAAGACATCTCCTATAAAGGAATTTTACTTGACAGACCAGAAGATGCCGATGACGGATATCTTGTTATCAAATTATCAAGCGGATATAACATTGGAGTGGCTATTGAAGGCACTACAGCAGAGCTTATTGAAAAAGGAGACAAACCTAAAATAGGATATGATGCTGAAGAGATTCCAACAGATCCAAACAAGCAGAACATCTCAATCGTGTCTACCGGCGGAACAGTATCTTCTGTCATCGATTACAGAACAGGTGCAGTGCATCCTAAATTTACCGCTTCAGACCTTGTAAAGGCAAATCCAGAACTCTTGGATTATGCAAATTACAACGTAAAGGATTTATATAATATATTAAGTGAAGACATGAAGCCTGAATACTGGGTTAAAGCAGCAGAAGAAATAGCCAATGACATTTCAGACGGTGCTGACGGAGTAGTGATAGCTCATGGTACAGATACCATGCACTATACTTCAGCCGCATTGAGCTTCATGATTAAAACTCCAGTTCCAATTGTTATAACAGGAGCTCAAAGAAGTTCAGACAGACCTTCAAGTGACGCCAACATCAACCTGATTGATTCCGTTGTTGCTGCAAAATCAGACATTGCAGAGGTCTGTGTATGTATGCACGGAAGCTTGAATGACAAATACAATTACCTGCACAAAGGAACAAAAGTCAGAAAGATGCATACATCAAGAAGAGATACCTTCAGAAGCATCAACGCTCAGCCAATAGCTAAGATTGAAAATAAACAGGTTGAGATCAATCCAGACTATGCATACACCAAACGTGGAGCCAATGAACTTGAACTGAACACATCCATTGAAGAGAAAGTAGGATTCATCAAAAGTTTCCCAGGCATTTCTGAAGAGTTCATTGAATATCACATCGACAAAGGTTACAAAGGACTTGTCATTGAGGGAACCGGTCTAGGACATGTACCAAACGAAATGATTGATTCATTTAGAAGAGCTCAAGATGAGAAAATCCCGGTAATCATGACTTCACAATGTCTTTACGGTAGAGTTAACATGAACGTTTACTCAACAGGACGTAACATTCTGGATGCCGGAGTTATATCCGGCCGTGACATGACCCCTGAAACCACATACGTGAAATTATGCTGGGCATTAGGTCAAAGTGACGATTACAATAAAGTAAAAGAGATTATGCAAACCAATATTGCTGGAGAATTCTCTGAAAAATCCTCAATCAAGGATTTCTTAAACTAGGTGGTTAATATGGATTACGAAAAATTAGGATTAAAAATGGGACTTGAGATTCACCAACAATTAAACAGCCAGCACAAACTGTTCTGCCCATGCAAAACAGAGCTTGTGGATGATGATTACTCAGAGCTTGTTCAAAGAAAATTAAGGCCAACACAGTCCGAACTTGGTGAAATCGACCGTGCAGCTTTACAGGAATCCCTAAGAGGATTGAACTTCAAGTATGAAAACTTTGAAAACCACACCTGCCTTGTTGAAAACGATGACGAACCACCTCACAGCCTGAATGAGGAAGCCTTAGACATCTGTATCACAATCGCTTGTCTTATGAACATGCACATTGTCGACGAATTCCACACAATGCGTAAACAGGTTATTGACGGAAGTAACACCGGAGGGTTCCAGAGGACAGGTATGGTTGCAACCGACGGATATCTTGACACACCATACGGAAAGGTTGTCATTGAAAGTCTTGGCCTTGAAGAAGACGCAGCAAGAAGAGTTGAAACCAAAGACGGATTTACCGAATTTAGATTAGACAGATTAGGTATACCATTAGCTGAAATAACAACAGATCCTTCAATGCACCATCCGGACCAGGTAAGGGAAGTTGCATACATGCTAGGTCAGATATTGAGAAGTACCAATGTTAAAAGAGGTCTTGGTACAATCAGACAGGACCTGAACATTTCCATTGCTGAAGGCGCACGTGTTGAAATTAAAGGTGTTCAGGACCTTGACTTAATGGCCGAAATCGTAAACCGTGAAGTAACAAGACAATTAGAATTAATTGATATTAAAAAACAATTACAATCAAGAAACGCTGAAGTTCTAGAAGAGATTCATGACCTTGATGAGTTATTTACTGATACTGAATCAAAAATATTGAAATCAGCTGAAACAATCAAAGCAGTTGTTTTAAAAGGATTTAACGGACAAATTGGTCGTGAAGTGCAACCTGGAAGAAGGTTCGGTACTGAAATTGCGAGTTATGCTAAAAAACGTGGAGTTTCAGGAATATTCCATTCAGATGAATTGCCGGCTTATGGAATAACCCAAGAGGAAGTTGACAAGGTAAACGACTTTTTAAACATTGGCGAGGAAGATGCATTCATCATTGTAGCTCACGATGAGGATATTGCGATTTCCGCACTGGAAGAAGTCAAAAGAAGAGCAAACCTAGGTTTAGAAGGTGTTGTTGAAGAGACAAGAAAAGCTCTTGATGACGGCAACACAGAATACATGAGACCTCTTCCAACTGCAAACAGGATGTATCTTGAAACAGACATTCCATTATTCAAGATCACTTCAGACAGAGTCGAGCCTATAGCTAACAACTTGCCTGAATTGCCTGACGTAAAACAGGCAAGGATTATTGAAGAATACAAGTTAAGTGAAGACCTGGCAACACAGCTTGTCAAAAGGCAGGAAGCTGACGTGTTTGAGGCAATTTTGGCTGACGTTGATGTTGATGCAACACCAGTCGCTTCACTTCTTGCTTATGACCTTAGAGAAATCAAAAGGGAAGGTCATGACATTAACGTGTTAACCTTAGATCACTTTAAAGGAATTTTTACATTGCTTGCTGAAGGAAAAATAGCTAAGGACAGTATTCGTAAATTGGCTGTTGAAACCATCAACGCACCTGATAGCGATATTGCCGAAATCGCTGAGAAAAACAATCTTGTAATGATGAACGATGAAGAGGTTCAAAAGATTATTGCTGAAATTGTTTCAAACAATGAAGGAATGGTTAAAGAGCGTCAAATGGGTGCAATGGGTCCTTTGATGGGAATGTGCATGAAACAACTTAAAGGAAAAGCAGACGGAGGACTTGTAAATAAAATAGTCCGTGAAGAAATTCAAAAATTTATATAAGGAAACTCACACGAGTTTCCATTTAAACTCTTTTTTAATACTGTAAAAAATATTTTTAGGAATACCTAAAAAATAGAAAACTTTATATGCTACCTACAACAACATTATAATTGGTGATGAAATTTAGGTTAGCCTAAAATTCAAATCACATTATTAGTCAAATAAACACAAAAAACTCTCCAAAATTAGAAAAGTGTTGAATTAGATTTTCACAATTTCTCTAATTTGATACAAGTCGTTGGAAAATTAAAAAAATCTGCCAAAAAATAATTTTCCTCAAAACATTCGGTGTTTAATTCGTCGGTTAAACACCCATTATCTCTCTTTTTTAAAAAATGGATTTAAATTTAACTAATCACACTATTCTGATTACATTTCTAACCAACGATATTTTTAACTACATCCTTAGAATATTTAACTAAAAAAACTTATTTTAGACAAAATATATAGATTCCATTACTATTTGAAAAAAAGATGAATTTCTGGAGAACATCATGATCGAGAAAGAATGCTACAACTGCAAACACATGGAATTTGATATCAGCCTTTGCACTCAATACTACTGCAGATTACACGAAAAATTAACTAAAATGGACGATACATGTGATGACTGGAGCGAATCATCAAATTAAGTTACACCTATTGATATCCCAATATAATTTGACTATGGTACAAATCCCGTGCACCTAATTAAAGTGAAAATCAGAGCTTATTCAACATCAAAACCCTTTTGCTCCATACTGTTTTTAAGAATCTCCATAGCCTTAATTGTATCAGGCCCTGAAACCCTCTTAATCATACGATTGTTTTCATTAAACCTTCCAACAAAATAATCCTGCTGTTCTTCACTTACAAGGTCAAGTCTAGTATAGTTTGTAAGGCATTCCAGAAGTGCAAACAGACCACGGTTTAAAGCCTTTGCACATGGATTGTTTTTGACGATTTCTACAACATCACTGCTTATTATATAAGCTTCCCCATTTGATGTGACGTGGTCTTTAATAGGATCCATTTTTCTAATGTCTGTAACATCACAAATGACATATGCTTCTGCATTTTTCAATATTGCAATGTCCTCATCATCTGTAAACTCTTCAATATCCAGGTTTCCTATTGTTGAATTTGCAAAATTTATAGGGTCAAAAGTAATGTTTACAACATATTTTCGTGTTTCCATAATGTTTTTAAGAGTCTGTGTGCCGACAAATAGTCTGCATCCAAGTTTGTCCTTGCCTTTGCATACAATTCCTATCGGCGCTGCATTTTTTACACCACTTTTGCTCATGGTAGTGTAAATTCCTTCATATTTCTGTCCTTCTTCAATTCCTATATCAGTCAAATCCATAGACATTTTATCACCAGAATAATTTACCATTTCAATGATAATATCTATCAATCAATCTAATTAAAAATTTAGGTTAACATCCCACATTTTGTTTGAAACTTGAATTTGAAAAGCAGTTAATGTACATGGGAAACTGAAAAACAAATTGGTTCTTAAAAACATTGCAGTTAATGAAATATACATATAATTAAATCATGATTAAATACATTTCTTTAAATATAATTAACAGCAAAATAAATTATTTGATAGGCGATACCTATTGAGAAAAATAAATGGAATGCTGAAGTTGAAGCTAACCAAATCCAGCCAATAGCCCAATGTTATAAATTAAAAATGAAACTATATATGCAGTCACAATAGTGATGGCGCACATCGCCAAAGCCCATCTGTAACCGTTTGTTTCATGCTTGATTGCACCGATTGTACCGAAACATGGAGTATATAGCAAAGTGAACGCCATAAATGCATATGCAGACAATGGAGTAAATGTATCATGTATCAGATGAGTTATGCCTCTTTCATCGCCCTCTTCCATACCTCCAAGAGTACCGAAAGTTGATACGATTACTTCCTTAGCCGCCAATCCAGCAATGATGGACACAGCAGCCTGCCATGTGCCGAATCCCAATGGGGCGAAAATCGGAGCGATAAACTGACCGATCATTCCAAGGATACTGTCTGCAGATCCGTATTTTACACCCAGCGGGAAGATGCTTAATGCCCACAATACTATGGAACATGCAAGAATTACGGTTCCCGCCTTTCTTATGAATCCCTTAACCTTTTCCCATGTATGCAGAAGCACACCTTTAAGGGAAGGAACCTTATATGACGGAAGCTCCATTACAAATGGAGTTGACAGTCCCTTAAACAATATCCTTTTAAGAATTGCCGCAACAATAAGTGCCACCAAGATTCCTAAAAGATAGATTGACAACAATATTAATGCATTATATTCTTTAAAGAATGCTGCAATGAAAATTGCATAAATCGGAAGTCTTGCAGTACATGACATGAATGGAACAAGCATCATAGCAAGTTTACGGTCGTTTTCACTTTCCAAAACTCTTGTTGCCATAATGGCAGGCACACCACAACCGAATCCTAAAATCATTGGGATAAATGCCTTGCCATGAAGGCCGACCAACTTATGCATGAATATGTCCATTGTAAATGCTGCCCTAGCAAGATATCCGCAATCCTCCAGAATGCTTAAGAATAAAAATATTATAACGATGATTGGCAGGAAAGAAATAACTCCTCCCACACCTCCGATGACCGCATCACATAAAAATGATGCAACATAATAATTCGGAATGAAGCTTGCCACAAATCCGGAAAGCATTGAAAAACCCTGTTCGATTAGCTCCTGAAAAGGGGATCCCACAGCATAGGTTACTTGAAACATTATCAACATTACAATTACAAAAATAGGAATCGCCAGTATCCTGTTTGTAATAATTTTATCTATTTTATCACTGATGCTTTCACCTTCAACGGCAGGCCTTTCAACAGCTTCCGCCATCAGACCGTCGATGAAAGCATATCTTGCACCTGCAACAACCTCTTCCACACCTTCACCGTAGATATCGTAAAGGTGTCTTGAAACCTTGTCGGTTTCTATGAAAATTGATGAGCTTTCAGATGACTTTTGAACTTTCTCAATGACAATTGTGTCCTTTTCAAGCAGTTTGATTGCGGTCCAGAGTGACGGCACATTGAGCAGGTTTTCATCTTTTTCAATCAATTTCTGCATATCTTCCAAGTGTTCCTTTAACTCTGCACCATATGCCAGTTTTTTACTTGAATCAACAGGTTTTGCCGCTTGCCTTTCCACAATGGTGAAGAGTTCATCGATTCCTTCACCAGTTTTGGCATTGATTTCAACAACAGGAAATCCCAAAAGTTCACTCATCAAATCAATATCTATTATGTGACCTCTTCTTTTAGCATAATCGTTCATGTTAAGCGCCATGACCAGGTTTGCCCCAAGTTCCATCATCTGAACCGTGAGGTACAAGTTACGTTCAAGATTGGACGCATCGACCACATTGACAATAACGTCTGAATCATCATCGACGATGAAGTCCCTTGACACTATCTCTTCCATAGTGTGGGCGCTCAATGCATAGTTTCCCGGCAAATCGATAATGTCATAATCATATTTACCATGTGAAAAGTGACCTTTTGCCTGTTCAACCGTTTTTCCAGGCCAGTTTCCAACATGCTGGTGCATACCAGTCAATTCGTTGAAAACCGTTGTTTTTCCAACGTTTGGATTGCCCGCCAATCCAACTATCAATTTCACCATTATAGCTCTCCAACTTATTAAATTTTATATTAAAGATTACAATCGTTTTGATTTTCTAAATCTTTCCTTAAAAAAATTAGTGTTCCTCAATTATGTTTATATTTTCTTCTTATTTTATTTAAATTATAGATATGAAGGTTGAAGGATTTTAATTTAGGTTAGCCTAAATTTTTAGAAAGGTTTATATACTATGAAAACATACTTTAATACAAGTGACATATATTTAGGTAAACCTAAATATTCACTTTAAACAAGACATATTATTAGTCAATAAAACAAAACTCTCCAAAATTAGAAAAGTGTTGAATTAGATTTTTCACAATTTCTCTAATTTGATACAAGTCGTTGGAAAATTAAAAAAATCTGCCAAACAAAATTAATTTTCCTCAAAGCTGGTGTTTAATACGTCGGTTAAACACCAATTATCTCTCTTTTTGAAAATAATTTCCAAAAAAATTATTCAATACTAAAAATAAAAAAAGTAAATAACTGCCGAAGCAAGTTATTTTTTAATTTTAACAGTCTTTTTAACAGTATCTTTCAGGTAGGTAGCCTGATAGGTAACTTTCTTACCAACCTTCAGCTTTTTCAAGACACTTGAAGTAATGGTTGCCTTTGCAACACCTTTCTTATCTGTTTTTGCCTTGTAGGTTTTACCATTGAACTTGAAGGTTACTGTTTTCTTGGTTAAGTATTTGCCGTTTATTTTACCCAAAGTAGCTTGCAATACCAGTTTTTTAGCTGATTTTTTTACAGCTACTGACTTCAAGGTTACCAAATGATTAACAGTTATTGTTTTTGTTACTGATTTACCAAGTGCGGAAATGGTTATCTTGTAGGTTCCTGGAGCCTGTGTTACTTTAAACTTAGCGATACCATTTTTTGCTGTTAGTGTTTTTGATATTCCACCAGTTATTTGAACTGCACCATTTACAAGTTTTCCATCAGTTCTGGTAACTTTAATTATATAATATGAACCTGAAGAATAAACAACCTTAACATTGGATGCAGTAATAACTGTAGCTACTGCAGGAGCCGCTTTAACTAAAGTTCCATCTCTTGCAAATGATAAATATTTGTCATCTCCAGAGTATGTTATTGTGAACGGATAACTACCATAACTTAAATCAGGCATTTTAACAGTAATATTACCATTCTCAACAGCAAAATCATATGAGTTACCATTGACATTTAGTGTAACAGTACCGGTTGCATCATTAGGCAAATTAATTGGAACTAAACTGCCACATGGAATTTTACCGAAAGTAGATGGGAAATTAATAGCTATTTTAGGATTTTCTGTCTTATTATCAGTATTGGTTTTAATTACATTAAAAGTACCATTGGCTGAGAATGGGGAGTACTGTGCATCTCCTGAGTAAGATATTACATATGGATAATCGCCATCATCTAAGTCAGGCAATCTAATTTTAGCAACACCGTTTACCATTTCTGATTTATAATCAGCGCCATTAATTGTTAGTGTAACGGTACCAGTAGCATCGCTAGGCAAATTAACCACAGCAGTTGGGTCGTCCAACAACCCATCAGAAGAAGGAATGATAAGTACGGAACTGTTTGTAACATAAGTATAATTTGCTTTTTCATAAACTATCAGTTTGAATGAAGATCTTGAAGATTCATATTTTGAAGTTCCATCATAAACGACAGAAATTGTATGAACTCCAGATTTTGATGGAGTGTAAGTCAATTCTGCAATACTCTCCTTAACATCTGCCTGACCTATTTTGGCATTATCATCAAAGAAAGTGACCGCACCTTCGTTAATTGTTTTGACACTGCTCACTGCTACAATTAAAGTTACTTTCTGACCTACAGTTGCATTTAAATCATGACCTCCCACACTAGTTGGGGCTTTGTTGACATGGATTTTTGCGGTTTTTGTTGCAGCATCATGATTTGCATCCTTAACTGTTGAAACAGTCAAAGTATGATTACCCATATCCAAGTTATTAGGAATCATTATTGTATTTCCAACCACACTAATATCTTTTCCATCAATATTGGCAGTGAACTTGACAGTTCCATCACTGTTTAATACAATATTCAAAGAACTTCCATATGTTAAATTGACATCCTTGACATTGCTTAAATAATCCGCTTTGTTGATATTTATGGTAGCTGTTTTGGTTACAGGATTGTGATTGGAATCCGGAACTGTTGTAACGGATAAAGTATGAGTGCCCACATTCAAGCCATAAGGAATCATTATTGTATTGTCTATTACCTCAACCTCTTTTCCATCGATTTTTGCTGTGAATTCAGTAACGCCTTCGGTTGATACTGTGATATTGGAAGACATTCCATATTCAAAGTTAAAACTATCCTTAATGCCAATTAAAGAATCGACTTTATTTACAGTTATTGTAGCTGTTTTAGTAGTAGCTACATGATTATCATCTGGAACTGTTGTAACAGATAAAGTATAATTTCCCACATTCAAAAGAGGAATTGAAATCACATTTCCACTAACATTAACTTCCTTGCCGTCAATTTCAGCAATGATTTTGGTTGCTCCGCTTGTATTAATTTTTATTGTAGAAGAATTACCATAATTTAAAGTAATATCCTTAAGTTCCCTTAAAGATTCAGCCTTGGTAACTGTTATTGTTGCTGTTTTTGTAATCGGATTGTGATCATTATCAGGAATGGTTGTGACTGATAATTTATGAGTACCGAGATTCAACTGAGGAATTGTAATTGTAAATCCATCAACATCAATAGGATTATCATCAATTTTAGCAGTAATCCCTGTTGCTCCATTAGCTTGAACAGTAATACTTCCGATACTGCCATACTCCATATCAAAATCTCCAACGTTACTCAAAGATGAATCCTCCTTACTTACAGACATATCATCATCATTTGAATTTAATGCATCATTCTCATCAGAAGACATAGCAACTGAATCCTCTGAGTTTATTTCATCATCTGATGCAGATAACGTATCTGTATCTGATAAATTTAATTCTTGATTAATTTCATCACTTGCAACTACCGTTTGATTCACATCACCAGCACAAACGCTTGCAATGGTGAATAAACAGATAATAAAGCAAATGAATATGAATAATTTTTTACATCCCATATTTTTACTCCAAAATTTTTATAATCATTTATACTTCTGTTAAAAATCTTATTTAATAGTTATGAACGAAATATGAAGAAATAATTAAAAATGCAAAAAGTTCATCAAACAGCAAACATGATGTAAAATATATTTTTCATTAACTCCAATATTATTTAAAAATATGGCAAATAAACTAGACACATGTCAAATCAATATGACAAAAAATGAATAGTTTTTTGTTGTTTTATGAACAAAAACGGCGAATAAAGTTGCAAATATCCAACATAACAGAACGTTCGTTCAGAATATCAATTTTTCTACTTAACAGAACATTTGTTCTCTACATTATTTAAATAACAATAAAATATAATATCAATAGTATATGAACACTAAACAATTAATTTTAGAAAAAACTTTAAAATTAATGATAAAAAAGCAAAACTACCTCGTTTCAATTAGACAAATCAGTGATGCGACTGGAATTGCTACCGGCGGAATATACCATCATTTTTCAAACAAAGAAGAGATATATAATGAAATTACTGAAAGATACTTTATAAACTATGTCTCATTTGATATGGACAAACTCAGGCAGATAAAGGGAAATACAAAAGAAAAAATCCATGATGTCATGACTGAAATTATTAAACAAAAGCAAACCGGAATCGAAATTGAAACAATTGAAGATGTAGATTACAGGATCATATTGGATA
>JAFUIW010000123.1 GCA_017473945.1 Methanobrevibacter sp.
CACAAACGTTTAATCGGTATTGGAGCTGATGAACGTGCAATGAGACAAGTTATGAAGGTCAATGTTCCTGATAATGTAAGTATTGAAATTGAACTTAAAGGTTAAATATTTAGATTCTTTCTAAATATTCCTTTTCATCATATGCCGAGATAGTCTAGTCTGGTAAGGCGCAGGACTTGAAATCCTGTGAGATCATTCTCGCCTGGGTTCAAATCCCAGTCTCGGCGCTTATTTTTATATCTATTTTTCTAAAAATTTTCTATTTTTTTATCAAGCTCTTTTAAATCGCTGACGATGTCATTTTTATCTAACATTTCTATTTCTGGTCGCTTTATCATGACAACAGCAATATCGCTCTGGTTTGCAGCCTCGATTTTTTCAATGACTCCGCCGATTTCACCGCTTTCCTTTGTTATCATGACACTTGCGGAGTACTTTTCAATTAAATCGATGTTTTCCTGCAAGGTGGCTGCACCTGTCATTGGTATGATGTGGTCTGATGGAATTTCAAGTTCTTCACATTTTTTCAGTGAACTTTCCACTTTTAAAATCCTCGGATAGAACCTTTCCGGCGGAACATACCTGATGATGTCT
The DNA here is from genome assembly GCA_017473945.1 of Methanobrevibacter sp. Classification (GTDB taxonomy): domain Archaea; phylum Methanobacteriota; class Methanobacteria; order Methanobacteriales; family Methanobacteriaceae; genus Methanocatella. The sequence continues at coordinate 595 of JAFUIW010000123.1, forward strand.
GCCATGGTGTTTGCTCCTGCAAAATGCAGCACGTTACCTCGGCTGAACTTGCCATCAATCAGTTTTCCTGCTTCATCAAATGAATTCACATAGTGGATGTGTGATGTTTCTATGTTTTCAAGGTTGGTGGTGGGTCTTTCAAAGCGGATGTATGGCATTTCAAGCTCACGGGCAATGCTTGATGATGTCTGTGTGATGTGTGCCGCAAAGGGGTGTGTTGCATCGATTAAAATGTCAAAGTTATCCTTTTGAATTATTTCAATGATCTCATCTTTAAGAAGCGGACGGGCTATGGTGTCGTCACTTCCCGCTTCACGGGCCAGTCTTGCCCCATATTCTGTTGTTGTGGTTGTAAGTATAAAAACATCATAGTTTTCCTTCATATGTGTTATGATGTTTGTCGAATCCTTTGTGCCTCCCAATAGGAATACTTTCATTTCATCACCTTGTCCATTATTTTTTGGGCTATGAGTATTGTTGAGGCCACAATGACAATCACTATCCAGTCTGTGACTCCTATTGCGGTTGTCCTGAATATCACCTGCAGCTGTGGAATGTATAATATTAATAATTGAAGCAGGAATGATATTATGATTCCGAGATATAGGAACTTGCTTGACTTTTCAGAGTTTGCCCTTCCGTTGAATGCGTTTAATAGCTGATAAACCACAAAGAGTGTAAATGCAACTGTCATTGCCTTGGTTGTTGTGGATCCTTTTGACAGCTCCCAGCTGAACACGCATATTGTTCCGACTGCCATAACGATACCTAAAAGCAATATCTGGGTAAGGGTATTCCTGGTTAGGATGTCTCCAACTTCCGGAGGCCTTTTCATGATGTCTCTTTCAGCACCTTCGATACCTAGCATCTGTGCTGGAGGTCCGTCCATAACGATATTCAACCATAACAGCTGTGCAGGGTTGAACGGCAGGGGCAGGTTCAGCAGTGATGTTCCGACTATTGTAAGTATGGCTCCGACATTTGTGGACACCTGATACTTGACGAATCTCTTGATGTTGTCGTAAATCTTCCTTCCGCTTTCAACGGCTTTCACGATTGTCTTGAAGTCATTGTTTTGAACAATCATGTCTGATGCTTCCTTGGCAACGTCTGTTCCGTCACCCATGGCAACTCCGATTGATGCCTTTTTGAGTGCAGGTGCATCGTTTACTCCGTCTCCGGTCATTGCAACGATATTTCCAAGGTCTTTCAAAGCCTCTACAATTCTCATTTTCTGGGCAGGCTTCACCCTTGCATAAACCTGTATGTCACTTGCGATTTTCATGTATTCATCATCTGACATTTCATCCAATTTGCTTCCGGTAATCACTTTGCCGTCAGTAAGGATTCTCAGTTCTTTTGCAATGGCGCATGCGGTCTTTTCATGGTCTCCGGTAATCATGACAACTTTAATTCCTGCATTGATACAGTCGCTTACGGATTTTTTGGCATCCTTTTTAGGAGGGTCTATTAGTCCCAAAAGCCCTGTGAATGTGAGGTTCTCTTCAGGTGTTTCGCAGTCATCGTGTTTGTATGCAAATCCTATTACCCTCAATGCATGACTGCTCATTTCCCCAACTTTTTCAAGTATTGTTTCCTTAGTTTTATCATCAAGGATTTCAATACTTCCATCATTATCTATGTATTTGCATTTATCTAGAATTATTTCTGGAGCACCTTTTGACAAGATGATATTGTTTGTACCGTCCAATCTATGTATAGTGGTCATCATTTTACGATTGCTGTCAAGAGGGATTTCATCTATTCTTTCAAATTCACCTTCATGGTCTTTACAATATTTGAGGATGGCACCATCTGTCTGGTCTCCAATGATTTCATCATTGCTTATGACTGCATTGTTGCACAATTTACCTATCAAATGTGTTTTATCTTTATTTGTGTAAAAACTCTCGACTACAGTCATTTTATTTTCGGTAAGTGTTCCTGTCTTGTCTGAGCAGATGACTGTACATGACCCCAATGTCTCGACTGAAAGCAGCCTTTTGACAATTGCATTTGATTTCGCCATCTCGTTCATTCCAAGGGCAAGTGTCAAGGTCAATACTGCAGGAAGACCTTCAGGAATTGCCGCAACAGCAAGTGAAACCGCAGTCATGAATGTTTCAACAATAGGAATTCCCTTTGACAGTTCCAGTGCAAAAATTGCAATACATACCACAATGGCTATTGCTGAGAGGATTTTTCCAAGCCTTCCAACCCTTTTGGCAAGAGGTGTTTCCTCATCATCTTCCTGGACGATATCAGCAATTTTCCCGATTTCGGTCTGCATTCCGATTGCCTTGACGACTCCGGTGGCGTTTCCTGAAAGGATGTTTGAATCCATATATAATGTGTCGCCGGCTTCCTTTTTGACTGCCTCGGACTCGCCGGTCAAGTTGGATTCATCACAGCTTAAGCTTTTTGCATCAAGCAAGATTAAATCTGCAGGTACCTTGAGGCCTTCCTCTAATATTACAATGTCTCCAACTGTCAGGTCTCGGGCATCAATTTCTGTGATTTCATTTTCCCTTCTGACAATTGCGGTTTTGGTAATCAGACCTTTCAGGCTTTCGACTGCACGCATGGATCGGTATTCCTGAATGAATCCCATGATTACGTTCAGTAATACTGCAAGCATTATGACTCCCGCATCGATAACGTCACCGATTGCAAGGGATGCAATGGCCGCAATGATTAAAAGGGCGATTAGGATGTCTGCAAATTGTGAAAAGAATAATATTATTAATGGTGTTGGCTTTTTTTCTTCAATCCGGTTTGGTCCGTATTCTGATTGTCTTTTCTGGACTTCTGTGGGTGTAAGTCCTTCAGCTGATGTGTTGTATCTGGTCAGTATGTCACTCATAACATCACCTTAATGTGTAGAAGCTTGCCCTTCCGAAATTTTTTAATTTCATTTTGACCCTTCCGGTATTTAAATCCTCGTTTGTAAGGGGTTTGATAATCAGCTGGGAGTCCAGTTTTTCGGCAAGTTTCACAATATGTGGCTGAAGCTCGCTTGGAGGCCTTATGGAATAGACGATGTCTGTTCCTTTGTATATGTCAAGATTTGGATTGGTGATGTCATCCTTTATGACTGTGGAGTCTTTTGGAGAGATGTCTGTCTTTATTAGGGTTATGTTTTCCTTTTTCTCGAGCATTTTTGAAATCATGTCAAACTTTCCGACTGCCACTTCAGCAATCTTCACGTTTTTATCTCCTGCTTCACTTAAGATATATTCTCCAAAATCTTGCCACATTTTTTCTCCTCTATCTTATATATGATGTGCAAACTATTATATACATTGCTTTTAATAATAACTTTTGTATGAATGTAAGAAAGTTCCGTCCCACAGATTTAAAAAGAGTCTATGAAATTGAGAGCATGTCATTCGACCAGTCCTATGGCATCCAGATATTTCAGCAGCTCTATGAAATGGGAATAGGGTTTCTTGTGGCTGAGGAGGACGGCTATGTTGTGGGCTATGTGATGTTCTGGCTGAAGTATGAAAATCAGGGCCACATCATTTCCCTTGCAGTCGACAAGAACTACAGAAGAAAGGGATATGGAACAAACCTCCTGGCAAAGGCCATTGGGGTGCTATTTTTAATAACTGACACAATTTATCTTGAAGTGAGGGCATCCAACAGGGGCGCTTTGGAATTTTATAAGCGCTTCCACTTCATCGAGGACCGTGTTGTTCCTAACTACTATGAAAGCGGGGAGGATGCTGTTATCCTTTATTTAAAATCAGGGAGAAGTGAAGTTTCCCGCAAGTAACTGCTGGTAATTTGAAACGGCATCTGCCGGAATGTTTCCTGTCAGATACAGGATTGCAATTAAAATGATGTAGAATACGAAAATCGCCAGCTGTATGTAACCGTGCCTTTTAAGTGACGGATCCTTTCTGGTTATAAGATAGATTGCAATGATGATTCCTAAAAGCCCTCCCAAAATTGAGAAAAGGTAACCTAAAAATATAATCAGCTTTGTGAATCCTGACCTTTGAGGCTGTACCGGCTCCTGGGGTGCTGTTCTTTTTATGATGACAGGGTTTATGAACTCCCCGTTGTTTTGATGATTTTTAAAAAGAAGAGGAGTTCCGCATTTGACACAGAGATCAGCTTCGGAAGGATTTTTAAAACCGCATAAAGGGCATGCGCTCGGGTCATGTTCTATTTTAGGAAATTCCCATCCGCATTTTATACAAAATCCGTAAATGTCATCGCTAGTTGTACCGCACTGAGGGCATTTTCTTAAAACCATAGTATCACTTAAATAATATTAATAGCACAATCTTTATAAAGTTTTTTGATTAGTTTTATTACTTTTGTTAAATATATTAACATTAATGATTGAAAAAATTGAAATCACACAGCGCTTCAATTTCAAAAGATTGAACAGGCACTATGAATGCTTCACGATAGACTTTCTCTCCAATACTGGATACTATAAGATTTCCGAGCGCGGGAGCGGGGACAAGTTTCTATCTGAAAGTCCGCTGTGCGACGACTCATGGATTGACATTCTCGTTGACCTCAGAAGCAGGATGACCAGTGAAATTCGCACCTTTGACTATGAATCTGCAGACCAGTTTCTCCATGACTTTGAGGAACTGAAACTCTTTGAGGGGTTTGAAAGCGAAGAATTTCTTCTTTTCGAAAAGCTTGAGGTAATATACTCCTGTGTGGTTATCATATATTCAAGCGAAGGATATTTTGAGTATTCCTTCAAAAACAACTTCCCCGAAAAGTGGGAGCAATTCGGCCAGATGTTGTATGATCTTGTGGGATTTGATGTTCTTCACCTCAACTACCAGAGGCAGTTTGCAACTCCCATGTATCATGGCATTAAAGAGGATGGAGTTTACAAGAACGGCGAAAAGTTAGCTATCAAGACAATAGAATTCGGCCATTACAAGACATACCCTTACGATTTGCCACATCCAAGGATGATTGTAAACTTTGAAGATAAAACGATTGAAGGATATGTCGAACGTGAATTGACTGGGGATGTTGAAAAGCTGATTTCGGATTTGCTTGAAAAATACCATGTCTACAAGTGGATTTTTCGCGATTATCACAGAAAGTCCATGGAGCGGGACCCCGATGATTTGGAGGGTTACGACTGGTACCTTGAGATTGTCTTTAAGGGTGATGTAATATGGCATCTGTTCGGATACAATGAATATCCCGATACCTATGTCCATTTGGCTCGTGAGATAATTGAAATCTGCGGCATGGACTTGCTTGAAATTGAAACAATTTCCGGTGCGGATATCGAGTTATTTAATAAATTCGGTGATGAAATATTATCCTAAAAGCTATTTTTTCATTACTTATTTATAGTATTAAAAAGATAATTATTACTATTATATTAATTTAATTTTTATAGGGATAACATGGCTGAAGTATCATCAAAAGAATTATATGAATTTAAAAAAGTCTTAAAAGAATTGGCACAAAAGAAAGGTAGGGGTACTGAGCTTGTTTCCGTTTATATTCCACCTGACAAGCAACTCAGTGATGTCGGAAAACACATGAGGGATGAGCTTGGTCAGTCTGCGAACATTAAAAGTAAACAAACAAGGAAAAACGTGCAGTCCGCTATCGAAGTAATCCTTCAAAGGATTCGTCTCTACAAACAGCCTCCTGAACATGGTCTTGTGCTGTTTGTGGGAATGATTCCTAAAGGAGGTCCTGGTACTGAAAAGATGGAAACCTACGTTCTCGAGCCTCCTGAACCTGTTCAAACCTACTGGTACAAATGTAACAACGAGTTCTTCCTGGAACCTCTTGAATACATGATTGAGGAAAGGGATACCTACGGTGTTGCTGTAATCGACAGAAGGGAAGCTACCATCGCTTCAATGAAAGGTAAAAAAATAACTATCTTAACTCACATTACCAGTGGAGTTCCAGGAAAGCACAAGGCGGGTGGACAATCCCAGAGAAGGTTTGACCGTGTAATCGAACAGGCCGCTCACGAGTTTTTAAAACGTATCGGAGACCACATGAACGATGACTTCCTGCCTTTAAAAGATGACCTGAAAGGTATCATTTTAGGAGGTCCTGGTTTTACCAAAAACGATTTTGCAGAAGGGGACTACCTCAACTACGAGCTCAAGCAAAAGATTCTGACCATTGAGGACACTTCATATACTGGAGACTTCGGTATTCGTGAAGTAATTGAAAAGTCCGCTGCAGTTTTAAGCGATCTTGACGTGATTCATGAAAAGGAACTTGTTCAGAAGTTTTTAACTGAGCTTCGTGATGACATGGGACTTGCATCATACGGTGAGGATGAGGTAAGAAACAACCTGACCATAGGTGCCGTAGACACATTGCTTTTATCCGAAGACCTGACTGCAATGCGCAAGAGGTTTGTTTGTCCTAACTGCGGAACCGACAAGGAATTTACAGTCAAAACCCAATCTGAAGCTGACAATATCGAAGAGAGATGTCCAAATTGTAATGAACTTTTAAAAGAAGAGGAATCTGCTGATTTGGCTGATTACTTTGTAGAAAAAGCTGAAGAGATGAGTACAAACGTTGAGTTCATCTCCACTGAAACAGATGAAGGTATGCAGCTTTACCGTGCATTCGGTGGAATCGCCGCAATTTTGAGATATCACGTAGAATATTAAGTTTGGATATTTAATCCAAATTCTTTTTTTTATTTATAATAATGAGCTAATCCTTCTTCTTGTCTTATTTTATTTATAAGCTGGAAAAACTGGTGTCTTGTGACTTCTATTTCATTGTTAAGCTCAACGTACAATGAAAACAATGTTCTGTTTTTTGCAAGATAGCTTTCCTTCAGGGAATTGTAGTGTGTCCTTTTGATTCTTTTTTCAGCCATATTTTTCACCATTTTTGTTATTTTGTATATCAAAATTTAAATTTCACTGTTTATTGTAGATTACTTTGTAAATTATGGTATATAAAGAAATATGCTTTTTAAATTTTAATATACTTTTGTTTAATTTATTTCAGATTGATATTGCTTTTGTTCGATATTTTCACTTTGAATCCTGCAAAATCTAAACGGCAAATGTTTTGCCGACTCGGAATTTATTGGTTGGCAACCTATTTCCGACTTTGTACATCATTTGAATGTTTTCATTATACATTTTGAATTAATCTTCAAAAAGAATTATCTATTTTAAGCTATTTTTATGAATATATTATAAAATGTTTAAGATTATCATTAATTTTTATGAATAATATTCTATAATTCTATTAAAAATTGAAAAATATTTAAATATAAGAAACTCCAAATAATAAATTATATTGTTAAATATGACTTTGAAAATTTAATGATATTGAAAAATAAATCTAAATTTATATTTGGAGGAATATTTTTGTCATACGTAGATGAAGTAATTGAAACCATTATTGAACAAAACCCTGCTGAACCGGAATTCCACCAAGCAGTACGTGAAGTATTGGAATCCTTAAGGGTTGTAATTGAAGAAAACGAAGATGAATTCAGGAAAAATGCACTTCTTGAAAGATTAACCAATCCGGAAAGACAATTCAAATTCCGTGTCCCTTGGGTAGACGACAACGGACAAGTACAAGTAAACACCGGATACAGGGTACAGTTCAACAGTGCAATCGGACCTTACAAAGGAGGATTACGTTTCCACCCTTCAGTAAATCTCGGTATTATTAAATTCTTAGGTTTCGAACAAATTTTCAAAAACTCCTTGACCGGACTTCCAATCGGCGGAGGAAAAGGTGGATCTGACTTTGATCCTAAAGGAAAATCCGACAGAGAAATCATGGCATTCTGTCAATCTTTCATGACCGAGTTATGCAAATACATTGGTGCTGACACTGATGTTCCTGCTGGAGATATTGGAGTAGGCGGTCGCGAAATCGGATTTTTATTCGGTCAATACAAAAGAATCAGAGGATTATACGAAGGAGTATTAACTGGTAAAGGTTTATCATTCGGTGGTTCTTTAGCAAGAACTGAAGCTACCGGATATGGATTATTATACTTCACTAACGCTATGTTAAAAGCAAACGACATTGATATTGCAGGAAAAACCATTGCAGTATCTGGTGCAGGTAACGTAGCTATTTATGCAATCGAAAAAGCTCAACAATTAAGCGGAAATCCAGTAACCTGTTCCGATTCAACCGGTTGGATTTACGACCCAGAAGGAATCGACGTTGAGTTATTAAAAGAAGTGAAAGAAGTAAGAAGAGAAAGATTAACTGCATATGCTGAAGCAAGACCATCCGCTGAATACCATGAAGGAAAAGGTGTATGGACTGTAAAATGTGACATCGCATTACCATGCGCAACCCAAAACGAATTGCAATTGGAAGATGCTAAAGCATTAGTTGAAAATGGAGTGCTTGCAGTTGCTGAAGGAGCAAACATGCCAACCACCATTGAAGCAACAGAATACTTACAAGAAAATGACGTATTATTCGCACCAGGTAAAGCTTCCAACGCTGGTGGAGTAGCTACTTCCGCACTTGAAATGTCACAAAACTCCGAAAGATTATCATGGACTTTCGAAGAAGTTGACGGCAGACTTCAAACTATTATGGAAACTATTTTCGCAAATGCTGCAGCTGCTGCTGAAGAATACGGCATGGACAAAAACTATGTTGCAGGAGCAAACATTGCAGGATTCAAGAAAGTTGTTGACGCTATGAACGCACAAGGA
>JAFUIW010000124.1 GCA_017473945.1 Methanobrevibacter sp.
GATACAAATATTGATGAAATCTAACGTCAAACATCTTATATATGAACTTGTAGGACCTGTCAGCAGATTGAGGGTTATTAACTGCCATAGTATCCTCCTTTAATTTATTAATATTGACCAATATCAAAACGTTCTTGAACACTATGATATTGGATATAAAAGTATATAAATTAGCCAGTTTCTAATCAGACCAATTTTACACTGTAATTTCAATTTTTAAAAATAAAAGCAATATTGCTTTCAAAAATAAACCTTTAAATTAAAATTTCACCACACTTCAGGAATACTCCTCAAATGCTCTTGGAAAAAGTCCTTCATATATGAATGACTATGTTAATTCATGATATATTTCAGCCAAAACATAATTTCAATAGACAGTAAACATGCACGTATCTGTTGGATTGTGGAAAACCACACCAAAGACATCATATCCGAAGCAGTGGCATTTTCCGATTTGTATTCCCATCGTTTCGGTTCGATTGGAATTGATTCCATCAAGACAATAACGTTTGAAATTCCTCTTTCCAAAACTTGTCTTTTGGGAACGGCGGTCATGAACTATTCGGCAAATAATGAGGTTCGTATGGTTGAATCTAACATTCTCAAATACATCAACTGAATCTGAAGGTAAATATGAAATGGGAGTGCAGTGACTATTCAAAAATCAGCCCCGAGGTTGCAAAACACTTTCCGTTTGCCAAACCAAGGGAGTTTCAGCTTGAAACAATATCTGAAATCACCGAGGCAATAAACAAGGGATATAAATACATTGTTCTTGAGGCCGGAACCGGAACGGGTAAATCAGCAGTTGCAGCGACCCTTTCACAAATGTTTGACTCATCATATATCCTGACGGTGACAAAACAGCTCCAGGACCAATACTTAAGGGATTTCAACGATTTGGGCTTTAAATTGGTAAAAGGAAGGGGCAATTTCAGGTGCAAAAATTACTTAAAAAACGGCATTAAACAAAGCTGCGATTTGGGAAGATGTGTCGTTGAGGGCCACTCCTGCAGGTATTCTCTTAAAAATCATGAAAACAACCAAATAACCAGACAAAACACCTGTGAATACTATTACCAGAAGTATCAGGGATTGAATTCCAAGGCGGTCATTGCAAATTACCAATACATGTTTCTGGAGCTTAACCATGTGTCTGATTTTACAAAAAGGTCTTTGATGATTTGCGATGAGGCCCACAGCATCGAGTCCATGATAATGAATCAGCTTACACTTGAATTCGACAGGCATGATTTGAAGGAATATCTAAAGTTCAACCTATCCAAAGAAGTCGTTAATGAGCTCAGTGAAGGGGACTGCACGGACTGGATAGTGTTTGTTGAAAAAATCAAATCTAAATATGAAATTGAACTCTCGAAAATTGAGGATGCCGACAATCCTCAGTTAAGCGAAAAGAAGATCTTTTTCAAAAACAGGATTTCCGACTGCATGAGATTTTTAAACAATATTTATCTGGACTCTGAAATGTGGATTTTTGACTACGACAAAGAGTTCGGTATTGCCCAGTTCAAGCCTTTAACAATTGACAATTATGCTGCCGAATCCCTTTTCAGACATGCAGATGTATGTGTTTTCATGAGCGCAACAATTCTTGATTACAGACTCTTTGCACATTGGATTGGAATTTCACCTGATGAGATATATGCAATAAGGCGAAAAAGCCCGTTTGATGTTAAAAGAAATCCCATAAAAACCTATAAGGACTTCAACATGTCATATTCACAGATTGAAAAAACCGCTCCGCAGACAATCTCTACAATCACCGAGATTCTTGAAAAACATGAAAATGAAAAGGGAATTATCCACACCATCAGCGCAAGCTGCAGGGATTTTCTTGTAAAAAACATCAAAACCGACAGGTTCATTTCACATGACACCAGTGATCGCTCAGACATGATTGAAGAGTTCAGAAATTCAGATAAACCCCTGGTTCTGGTTTCACCGTCGGTGGGTGAGGGCGTTGACCTTCCGGGCGATGAATGCAGATTTCAAATCATCTACAAGATTCCCTATCCTGATTTGGGAGACAGACAGATTGCCATGAGAAACGCCATAGATTCCAAATGGTATGACTACAAGACTTCCCTTGCACTTGTCCAGACCCATGGAAGGGGAATGAGGTTTGAGGAGGACTACTGCACAACCTATTTCATAGACAACCGCCTGTTTGGATATGTCTCACATGACGCATTTTCAAACCATTTCATTGCAGACACCTTCATCGATGCAATGGACAGCCTTCCAAAGGATGGCCTGAAAGGCAGTAATGCTGGTGAGGAATTCATTGATTTTAAAGCGGAAACAGAGAGGAAATATGACCTGATTCAAAAGGCATATAAATTGCTTAATGATGGAAAAACGGAAAAGGCAATCGGCTTTTATAAGGATTTGATTGAAAATGAACTCTTTAGAAATGATTACTATCCATATCTTAAACTGGCTGAAATCTACTCGGATATAGGCATGTATGAAGCTGAAACCCAAATCATAATCAGGTTTTTCACCTCGGGAATTCACGTTTCCACTAACATTTTAGACGACTTTAAGAAGCGTTTGAAGAGACTGGACAGTATGGGTTATTTTGACTGGAAATCAAGTATAGAAAATCTTGAATATGAATATCTTCAAAATGAAAATGCCCATTTCGAGGATTATATTCCTCTTGCTGAAGATATCCTCAAATGCTGATAGTTTAATATTTTCATTAGACAAATTGAATTACAGTTGGAAGTGTATTGAACAAAAAAAGATCATTTGTTTTAAGTGATAGTACTGTAACATTAGGTAAATTTAAAACATTTGATTGTGAAGAAAAATCTTTAGAATATCAGAAAATCTTTCCTGCGTTGCAATGGTATCTGGAAGCGGTAGGTTTTCAAACCAAAAAATTAAAGATTTAATAGATGAATATTTAACAAAAACTAAAATTGAGGATATTAATTCAGTTGAAGGGATAAAAAAATTCTTTTAATGATTTTATTTCTAGAGCATCTCCTAAAATTACTACTTCCATGTATATTAAAGATAATTTAAAATATGCAATATTATGTAATTGTGAAGGCAATTTAGAAACAGTAGAGGATTATTCTGTTCATGACTGTAAGTCCACAATGATTTTTACAATTGCTCAATGTGAGGACATAGAATTAAATTTAACTGGAATTGATGATAATTCTTTTAATTCAGTTAAAGATTCAATTATGGAATGTCTTAACAGACAGTTGAAAGATGAGGATGTACTAAGGTCCGTACGTGAATTTTATGAAAAAAATTAATTGACATTAAATTAAAAAACATAGAAGAAATTATTGAACATATTGAGTATTTGCCGGAATGTGAAATCTTAAATTTTTTTGAAGTTCTAATACAACTGACCTCTTTAAAACTTAAATTTTCAAAAAACCCTCATACTGTTGGGGGAAAACGAGTTAAAGCAATCTTAAGAAAACATGATGGCATAAAATTTGTTGAGTAAAAAATTTTAAATAAAATGGGAATACAATTTAACAATAATTATGGGTGATTTAATGAGAATTTATAAAAAGTTGCCTCTTGGCGGTACTGTCATGGGAATGACAGTCGATGAGATTGAACATGACACTCAAAAAGAAAAATTTGATGAAATGGATATGATTTTATATCGAAATTGTTATAAAGGCCTGTTAAGGACTAAATTTTAACATTTTTTTCTAAGTATTATTTTGGTAGATTGTATTTTTGGAAAATTCTGAAGGGATATTGATGGGTAGTTTAATTCAGAATTTAGATGATTTGAATATTAAAATCAGAGATTTGGAATCTGAAATCCGGATTGCTGAAAGAGAGGCTGAAAACAACATCAAACCGTTAAAAGCGGAACTTGACAAACTCAAGGATGATAAAAGAAGTTTCGCTTCCAAAAACGATTTCGATTCCGTGCAGGATTGCAGAAGACGTGAAGACAATCTCAAGTTCAGGATTGATGCCCAGTGGAACAGATATTCAATTTTGAAAAATGAGCTGTCCCAGTTAAAAAAGCAAAGAAAAAACCTTGAAGACAAAATCAAGCTTGAAGAGGACAAAATCAAAAGAAACAATGAGATTCGCTTAAAAATGGATGTTGTTTTGGACAACTACCAAATGTCCCAGAATCTAAAGCAGGCCGCAATCGACTCAAACATCAACCCAAACACAGTCGAGCAGTGGCACGAATGGGGAAAGAACAGTTACAGTGATACATATTCATATTTTTCTAACCGAATAGCTGAAATCGACAATCATTTTAATGATTTGAAGTCACAGGAACTCAAAAAGCAGATGGACTGTGTCGCTGAGGCATATGAAAAGACTCATTCGCTGAAGGATGCCGCAAGAGTTGCAAATGTTAATCCAGACACTGTCGAGTACTGGTATGAGTGGGGATCACGGGGTTTCGGTGAGGAAAACACCTACTTTTTTAAAAAAATTAAGGAACTTAAAAGTTAAAAAATGATTTACAACCTTATTTGAAAATTGTTCTCACTTCATAATATTGCATTAGGTCAATAAAAATTATATTTCTCCCATATCGTTATTTTAACATCATATAATCGTTAAATTTATATTTAAAAAAATTATAGTATTATTGTGGCAGGATTATTTCCGACTTTAAAAAAGTTGGAATAATAAAAATTTAAGAAGTTATAATATGATAACGAATTTGGATAAATTTAAAAAGGAAATGGAACCTTCAAAAGAGTTGTATGCTCAAGAAATTAAAGATTTCTCTAAAAAATTTGATGCAATAGGTGAAATGACTTTAATTGAACAGCCTGATATTGATACTCAGGAGTATATTTTTTCTTTTGAAAAGATAAATGGTACCTCTCAAAAAGAATTGGATGAAATTCTTATGGAAATATACACTCACATGGAAAAATTCTCAAAACAGAAGGGCATTGAAAGATTTTACCAATGTGCACGTGTATGGTTGTAAGCGGGTTTTATTATGGATATGAATAAATTCCCTCAATATCAACTATATTTATTGACGTTGAATCTTTTAATGATGAAAGATCAATTAATACCTCCTGAATGTGATGACCGTTGCATCAATTCCACAATCATAAATCGAGCTTATTTTAGTTCTTATTTGTTTTGTGAATTATGGTTGGATTATGTTAAAAATTTCAGGCCCATTCCATTAAATGGTTTTGGCATTGGTGAAGAAAGAATCAGTGAACACGTTCAAGTTAGAAATGCACTTTTAATTTAGGAGAAAAAAGAATTGAGGAAAAATTATCAAAATTGGCCAACTTGAGAAAAAAAGCTGATTATGACCCATTCATCGATTTAACACCACTGGATGTGTCTGATGCTGTCGGATACATGAACAGTATATTCAACCATCTGAAATTTGATTAAAAATATTTTTTTTTTAAATTGCCGAATTTTACATGTTAAAATCATTATTGCAGTTGCATTTTTATAATGATTTTTCTTAAAAGAATATTCTCCATGAAAACGTAAATCTCGACACGGTCGAGTACTGGTATGAGTGGGGATCATGGGGTTTCGGTGAGGAAAACACCTACTTTTTTAAAAAAATTAAGGAACTTAAAAGTTAAAAAGATGATTTACAACCTTATTTGAAAATTGTTCTCACTTTATAATATTGCATTAGGTCAATAAAAATCATATGTTGCATATATCATAATTTTAACATCATATAATCGTTAAATTTATATTCAAATAGGACTATAGTAAAATGTAGTGGTGAACTTATTTTTCCACTATGAAAAAATTTAACTTTAACACGGTGATGACATGGTCAGCAGGCTTGAAATTTTCAAAAAGGAAATGCAACCTTCAAAAGAGTTGTACACTCAAGAAATTAAAGATTTCTCTAAAAAATTTGATGTTTTGGGAGAAATGACTGTCAGTGAATTTCCAGATATCGATACTCAGGAATATTTGTTTTCCTTTGAAAAGTTAAACGGAACCACAAAATCAGAGTTGGATGAAATATTTCTTGAAATGTCCAATCACATGGAAGAGTTTTCTAAAATTCATGGAATTGAGAAATTCTGCAGTTGTGCAGTTATATGTTTGTGACTGGAGGTCTTTTAATGGATATTGCAAAATACCCTCACTATCAACTGTATTTGTTGACATTGCATCTTTTGATGTTGAAAGATCAATTGGTTCCTGATTCGTGTGAAAACCGTTGCATTGATTCAACAATAATAAATCGAGCTTATTTTAGTTCATATTTGTTCTGTGGATTGTGGCTTGAAGATGTAAAAAAGTTCAAACCAACTCCTCTTGAAATGATGAATATTGAAGAAAGAATCAGTGAGCATTTACAGATTCGAAATGCATTGTATTTTGTCTTCACTTTTATTTTATTTTTGTATTGTTATTTTCATACTTAATCATCAAACCACTGAAATAATCAAACGTTTTTTTTAAAATACTTAAATCATATTATAAAATCATCTTTTTCAAACCATCAAATATATTTCACAACAGTTAATAATCACATTTTACTAAATTTCATATAGTGGAGGTCATCAAGATGGGTTTTTGTCCGAATTGCGGAAGTTACGTGTCACCAGGAAGCAACATTTGCAGCTGCGGAACAACACTTGGAGGTTCATCTTCAAGTGATGAAAAATCTATAGAAGAATCCGAGCCGAACTTAAGAGAACGTCTCATAAGCGCATATGAGACTCTTGCACGAAATTACTTCAATTCCAAGGATTATGCAAAGGCAATTGAATACTATGACATGATTCTTGACATGTCTCCAAATTTATTTTATCCAAACTATAACAAGGCAAGGTCACTTTACTATATTGGCAAGTATGAAAGCGCCCTCGCATTCTTTAAAAAATCACTCCGCAGGGGACTTGACATTAACAACCATGTTATTCTTCAATGGATTGGCGATACCCTGAACTGCCTTTATAGATTCGACGAGGCAATAGAAAAATACGAGGAAGCGATTGATGTCATCAACGAATACTGCGAACATCATGTCAATAGGTGCAAATCAGATAGATTAATTGACTATGACACCATTGAAATGCTATGCAAAAGTTCAATTGAAGAGCGGGACGAGCGCCTATCATACATGTACCGTGACATTGCAAATTCCTATATGCTCAGGGGTGATTTTACAGGCTCTCGCAGGGACTATCAAACTTCATTGAAATACTGCGAAAAGTCATGGAAGCTGAATTATGGCGCAAATGCCCATATCCTTAGAAAAATGATTGAAGATAGGTTAAGCAATCTGAAAAAACCAAAACCAGACAAAAAACACAATAAAGTCAAAAGAAATTCGCTGAGCAAAAAGAAATCCATAAGTCCGACCTGGAATGAACTAGTGTACAACAACTATGTGATAACGATAACTGGAACGCAGTTTTATGGAAATGCCGAATTGAAAAAGGGCATGAGGTTCCGCCTCAAAAAAGAGCCTGAAAACACATATGACAGCGATGCGATAGCAGTATATCTTGGGGATGAAAAGATAGGTTATGTTGCCAATTCCCAAGATACGGCATGGGACTTGGGAATGACTGCATCTGACATGAAATATCTTGATTATGAATATGCTGAATATGTGATGCTGTGCAATTGCAAATATCACGTTGCAAAGCTTGTGAAATGATGAATATTCAATGGAGATAAATCATATATGTGTGGGCATTGTCGAATGCATGAATTCACCGGCAAAACAATATAATTTATCTTTCAAGTCCTGACGACATGAAACTACAGGCATGGTAAATTCACTTGAGTTTAAAGAGGTGTAATAGGAATATAAATTAAATCACACTCAATTTAGATTTGAGAGACGTAAAAGTACAGCAAAAGTTTTAATTCACATCTTAATAGTTAAATGTTATTACTTATATACATATTACTAACTAATTGGGAGTTTTTAATATGGATAAAAAATACATAATTTCAATTATTGCTTTGATGGGTGTTTTAATATGTATTTCACCTATTATGGCAGCTGAAAATAATGCTTTATCTGAGTATGTTCTCTTGGATTTCAATCCATTTGGACCAAATGATTCAGCATTGAAAATAGACAATGTAAGTTTACAGAAAATTAATACTGAGCACACTGATGTGAATGGAAAGACAGACAAGCATACTGACTATTATCTTAAATTGCATGTTGACTATGATAGCGATTCAATGGGCAACTATTCAATAGAAATCAACTGCCTGGACAAAAACAACAAATCCATCAAGAAAATCCAGTCATATGTTGACAAGGAAGGTGACATCAAAATAGAGTTGCCTGATGTTTCCAAGGTTCATGGTGCCAATGTAACTGTTTTTGGCAGTGACGGTTCCAAAGTGATCTTCAACAAGGTGCTGACTCATGTCAATGTCAAGGAAAACAAGACTGTTGACCAGCCACCTAAAGAGGAGACTTCTTCATCATCTTCTTCTAGTTCCTCATCATCAGGTCAAACTTATTGGGCTAGTTCAAATTCTGGTAAGTTCCACTATCCAAGCTGTGAATGGGGACAAAAAATCAGTGGTAAAAACAAGGTTGTTTTCCACTCAAGAGATGAGGCAATAAGCTCTGGATACAGTCCATGCCAAGTATGTAGTCCTTAATAGGATTACACTTTTTTCTATTTTTTTATACTAATTTTTATTACTAACTTACAACAATATTATATTATCAAAACAATATTGTTAGAGGTGTAGTATTAATGGATAAATGTCCAAACTGTGGAAAAGAAGTCAAAAAATCAGACATTCGTTGCAGTCATTGTGGCAAAGAATTAAATAAAAAATCCAAAGTTTCTTCAAAACTGATTATTGGAATAATTGCTGTAATAGTCATTATTGCTATTGCTGGTGCTTTTGCTAGTGGTGTTTTCAACAATAACACACAAGATCAAGCAGTCAGTGACAATGCCAACACTGAAAGTGTTGCTCCACAATCTGATGATTCCCAATCACAGTCCAGTTCAAGCGATGATTCAAGTTCATCTGCAAGCACTGAATATTGGGCTAGTGCCAAAGCGGAAAAATTCCATACTCCTGATTGTGAATGGGCTCAAAAGATTAGTGAATCAAATAAAATTGTCTATCAGTCCCGTGATGATGCAATTGCTGATGGTAAAGTGCCTTGTGGAGCTTGCAATCCTTAATCAGGTGATTTGTATTACATTGAATGATCAAAAGGAATGTCCGGTGTGTGGAAAAGTCTATGACTCTTCCCATAACTTTTGCAGTGACCATAAAGAATTAATTGAGCTCGTTTTTACTAAGGATTTGGTTAAAGTATGTCCAAAATGTGGAATTAAATATAAAAAGGAGGCCAATTTCTGTTCAAAACATTCCGAACTGGTTAGACTAATCTATATCGATGAACTGGTAAAGATATGTGGCAAATGCGGTGAGAAATATCCTGCAGCATATGATTACTGCAGGAAATGCAATTCCCCATTGAGATATATTGTTGATACTCCTAAAATCAAGGAAATTGAAACTCATCCAAACAGTTATTACAATTTCAAGGACTATTCAAACAGATTCGGTGAAGTCTCCGATTTACTGTCCGATAAAAATATTGAAAAACTGGACAGTTTCAGGCTTGATGAATCACAGTTTGACGACATTATATCAAACATTAAGAAAACATACAGACTTATTTTAGATAATCTTATTGAGGATTATCAGATAGACTTTGAAGCTCTCTCCACAGTTGATAAGATACTTCTGTTTTCAAAATCCTTTGTTAAAACAGAGTACAAGGAAGGTGGGAGAGATTTAGGTCATTTTGAATTCAATGAGATTTACATTGACGATAGGGCTCCAAATGCCCTGCAGATTACTACAATAATTCATGAACTTTCACATTTCATTTTAGCTGAAATATTGGAGCAAATCGTATCCATCGTCCTTAACACTGACAAGACTGATGCGGTTGAGGCATTCGTATGCTATACTCTGGTAAGAGATTCATTCAATTATCTTATGGATGAATATTGTGCCCATACCGTTGAGGGAAGATATGCCCTTTATGGTTATCAGGACTATGGATCTTATACTAATCATCTTAAAGAATTTTTAAAGATAAACGAAGAAGATTTGGTTCCAGTTGCAAACGGAATAGGAAACACATTTGCAAAATACATTAAGGACATTATGGCTTCATTCATATCAGAAGAACTCAGGGAAGATATCAAAAATGAATATAATAATATAAATGATTTACCTAAATATTCACATCTGCAGTATGAAACAAATGAGATTTATGAATGGGAAAGATTTTCAAAAGCTCTGCAGCTGATTTTAACAAAAAAACTGGATGATATTTTAGGAAATAATCAAGATTTCGAACATTTGGAACAATATGCAGTTAAATTCAAAATGAACAATGGTTAAGTGTTAATATGAACAGTCGAGATTTTTTAGATGAATTAGTAATGAAGTTGGAACCGGATAATGTTGAATTTATTGATTTGGCATTCAGCGACAGAAAATCAGAGATTTCCAGTTTAATTAGCAACTTCAATACCTCAAAAATGATTCTTTCAGTATCATCTTCATTCTTA
>JAFUIW010000125.1 GCA_017473945.1 Methanobrevibacter sp.
CAGTACCAACAACATTACCATCACCAAGCAAGACAACAGTCACTTCAACAGGCCTAACACCATCTTGATTGTTATTGTCATCCCAAACCTTAGCAACACTAACATCAGTTACAACAGGCACATGAGTGTTATTAACAACAAAACTATACTCAGCATCACTAGACACAACACAAGTATAATTAGCAACCTTTAACTCTTCAACAGAATACTTAACCAACTTACCATTACTGTAAACAGGCAAATCACTGAAAGAAGCACTCCACTTATTAGAAGCATTCAAGGTCTTATTTGAAATTACATTACCATCAGCAACCAAAACAACAGTCACTTCAACAGGCCTAACACCATCTTGATTGTTATTGTCATTCCATACCTTAATCACTTTTACATCAGTAACTGCAGGAGTATGATTATTTTTAACAGTGAAATTGTATTTTCCGTCATCTGTGATTTCACAGGTGTAATTAACAACTGATTTTTCTCTGATTGTGTAGTTGATTGTTTTGTTTTGATCATTATAGATAACTAAATCTTTGAATGAACATTTCCAACCATTACTTTCAGACAAGGTATCATTTTTAATTACAGTTCCATCAGCAAGCAATTCAACAACAACGCTGGTTGGTCTGACACCATCCTGGTTATTATTATCATCCCAAACCTTAGCAATATTGATTACAATAGGTTTTAAGACTTCTGTAGTATTACTTGAAGATTTGTTTTCAGTTTCATTTGATGTTGCATTTACCCTATTTGTCCAATTTCCTTCAGATATAGCTGTAAATGTTATATTGAAGCTAGTTGATTTACCAGGTTCCAAAATACCAAGATAAATAAATTCGTTCTTATTGTTGAACCATTTATAACCATCAAATTTGCCGTCAAAACGTAAACCTTTAGGAATTTCTTCAAATACCTTAATATCTGTCAATTTATAATCACCAGTGTTTTTTACAACAATTGTGAATGTGGTTTCGTTTCCTATGTAAACCCTTTTGTCCAATGCGATTTTTTCAACAGTCATGTTAGGACGATAAACTGTAAAGTTTACAGTGTCATTTCCGAAGGAGTAATTTCCAATACCCACAGAAACGTTGTTTGTCATGTTTCCTGATTTGGTCACATTGAAAGTTAGAATGATATAAGCTGTCTTATTTGGAGACAATGTATCAGTTAAAGTCCAAATTTTAGTTTTATTGTCATATGTCCAGTTGAATGAAGATTTGAATGATACATATTTCAAACCGTCACTGAAATCAGTTTCATTAATCCAAACATAAGTTAAATTGCATTTACCAGTGTTATTTACAGTTATGTTGAAGTCTACTTGTTTGCCATCAAAGACAGGGTTTGTAATAACTTCCTTTTCAACAGTCAAATTAGGATTATATGTAATATTGAATGCAAACACATTTTGTGTTGCAGATGGAGTAATGATTTCTCTGAAATTAAATATTGCTACTGTTCCGTTATCATAAAACCTTACAGCATTATTTGTAGGGACTCTATAACCAGAATCATGCAAAGCAATTATTTCCTGAACAGTAGGATTGTCACTGTTTAAATAATCATGATCTGTAAATACGTTTACCAATTTTTGAAGATTACTATGCTGTGACTCATTATTCCAATACTTGAAGATTAATATTTTTACATATTCACCAATAGGTTCTTCAGACAATGAATTTTGAGCAAATCTTAAATTTTCCCACAATACACCATATTGAGGATAATCAGCATATTCTTCCATACAATATGCATAATAACCCGGCATAATTGCAATCTCATTGTCAACATCATAATCCATATTTAAATATACAATATGATTCATAGAAAGAGCCACTTGACCTGGGTGGATGTTATTAGATTCAATTAACTTGGTTGCAGCTAAAACAACCCAATTATCATCTGCACTATTTTTATAGAATTCACAATTTGAAACATTTGCAGTAATAGTACAAATTGCACCACCATGGTTTGCATGATTATCTATGAATTTTGAGTTAGTTATTGTTGGATAATCAGCGCTTACAGCACCACCATATCCTTTAGCAAAATTATTTTTAAAGGTACAGTTGTTAATTGTATCACCAAAACGTGTACTTGAAATTGCACCTCCACCGTATCTTACTGCTTTGTTTGCGATGAATGTGTTATTCTCCATGAAGTTATGACCACGTTCAAATAATACTGCACCACCTTCCATTGCCAAGTTGTTATTGAACTCAGAGTTTGTAATGTTAGTGTCAATACCCCAAGAGTAAATTGCTCCACCTTTAGTTCCTAAATCAGGTTCGCCATCTTGTTCAGAAATTACACCATTTCCATTGAATGTACAATTGTTAATAACTGTGTCTGTGATGTTATGTCCTGAAACAATACTATGAACGTAAATTGCTCCACCTCTTGCAGCCCAGTTGCCATCAAAAGTACAGTTTTCAACTAAATTATCATTATTCCTAATACAGATTGCACCACCATTATCCCTTACTGCATTATCTTTAAATCTTGAATTTACAATCTGAGTATTTTCTCCTTGAGTGTAAATTGCTCCACCCCAGTTTGTACCTGAATTTTCATTGAAGATTTTATTTGAGATGAAAGTACAGTTATCAATTTTGGTATCTGGATTTACAGTAATTATTGCTCCACCATATGTCTTAGCAGTGTTGCGGTAAAAAGTACTGTTTACAATATCATTTTTTCCAGCACGTGCATATATTGCTCCACCATACCCTCTGCTAGCATAATTTCCATTAAATGAATTATTTGCAATAAGTGTTCCACCATAATTATAAATGTTGATTGCACCACCTTGTTTTCCAAAATTGTTCATAAATGTATTGTTTACAATTTTAGCATAAGGTCCGTCAATTGCAATAGCACCACCATAATCCGCATCACAGTGGTCAAATGTACAGTTTCTGATTTCAGTGTAGTAACCTTTAGAGTAAATTCCACCACCATATGAAATAGGGTCATTGCTTTTGATTGTACAGTTTTCAACCAAAAGATTGTCTCCTGAGTTAACTATAGCTCCACCGCACCATGCATTATTATTTTCTGCAGTTTGGAATACAGAACCGCCACCATTAATTAAAGTTAATCCTTTAATCACAATACCATTGTTTGATATTACGAAAATAGACTTTTGTTCATTGGCATCAAATATCGGTTCTGCTCCATTATATGCAGTTATGGTAGTATTTTCTTTTAAAGAAATATCGTAATTGCTTGATCCAGTATAAGTCCCATCCATCACATAGATAGTATCATTTTCTTTATAGTTAGCATTGTTAGTTACTTGTTTTACATTAGCATAAGGACTTGCTTCCGATCCGTCTCCACCGGTTGCGCCAGCTTTAACATACCAACTGTTTCCAGTATTTCCATCACCTAAAACCCCATTATCTGAAGCTTTAAGAACATCAGCATTATGTTCAACCTCTAAATTTCCATTATCAGTTCCAACCGCATTTAAATTGTCTGCAGCTGAAACAGCACCCATAACCATTATTAATACAAAAGTTATTAATAAAACATTCATTAGTTTATTTAATTTCATTATTTTCCCTCTAACGAGAGTCAAATCAAAAATATAAACCAATCAAATTATTAATTTAATAATATAAATTAAATTTATTTCTGTTAAATTTAAACCCATTATAAATAATATAATCAACTATCACAATGCAAACTAAAACGAAATAGAACTAATTGCTTAATTGTACTCATTTTAATAAACACTAAGCCAAGAAATACCAATCATATCAGTTAAATTCTAACATGAAAAACTTGATTTTTTATATCTAATAAGATTTGATTTAACTCAATAAATCTCAAATATATTATTTAAATTAAAAATTTTAATCAATTGATTAAAACTTATTTAAAACACAATAATACAAATTCTCCATATTATTGTAATATAATATTTATAGTAATCAGTATTTAAACTTTAAAAAAATTTATTAATAATTTTTTAATAAAAAATTGAATAAATTTAAATATTTTTAATAGTTTATTAAATTAATTAAATTAATGCAAATAAATATTATATATTTAGAAATTTTATAAAAATAATATACATAACTGCAATAAAAATAAAAAATAATATATTATAATTACAACATTTCTATTATAATACCATATTATATGAAATAAAATTTTAAATATAAATTTTAAAAAATATTTTACAATTTAATAAACAAGGCATTAATTTTAATTGTAAAATGTAATGAGTGTAAAAAAAAATTTTTCATAAAATACAAAATATTCAATAAATACATTATCGGATGCAATATTAAATAAAATGCAGGATTAAAAGAAAATTTTAAAATTTATTTAAAACGAAGTAATCAATGAAATCTTATTGAATAGAATGTCGGATAAGTCAGAGTGATTACTCACTCCTCCTCTCCTCAGAACGGCTCGTGTCAGTTTCCCGACAAGCCGCTCAAGCATATTGTTTACCTAAATCAAATGCCATCAAATTCTAACCATATAAACATCTAAAAGCAGATTTGAACATTGTTTTCTCAAAATATTCATCAAAAGATTTATCATATGGAGTTGCCATATATTTAAACTGAAATGGATATTTAATATGCGTCCAAACCA
>JAFUIW010000126.1 GCA_017473945.1 Methanobrevibacter sp.
GGAATAGGAAACCTGGGAATAAGAGACTGGATTTGCCCAAAATGCGGCACACATCATAACAGAGATGTTAATGCAGCAATTAATATCCTTAATAACGGATTAGAAATCGTAGGGACTACGATGCAGTAAAAACATCCAAAATTTTTTTTGGTTTGCGAATCCCCGTCGTCTCCAACGGCGGGGAAGTTCAACTGGAAGACCTGTTCGTGAAACCTGAATATCGGGGGAAAGGATACGGAAAGGCATTGATTAAAAAATTAGCAGAAATTACAGTTGAGCGTGATTGCGGCAGATTGGAATGGTACTGTCTTGACTGGAACCAGCCAAGCATTGACTTTTACTTATCCCTAGGAGCCAAACCATTGGATGAGTGGACAACATTCAGGCTGACAGGTAAAACATTAACTGATTTAACAAAATAAAAAAAAAAATAAGGTTGATATTATAATTTCAGATTATCAACCGCTTTAATAAGTTCCAACATGTGCAAATCCTTTATGTCCTGGGAAATGAAACTGTTTTCCTCAAAGTAAAATGCAGGAACTCCGTTTTCATTGAGAGGAACTGTCAGGTAAGGTCCGCTTGTTGTGAACTGAGGGTCATAATATGAGATGTTTTGTGTACTGCCTGAAACGTTTTGACCTAATTTTTCACCTTCTGACCCGCTGACAGGACTGAAAACGAATGTGTTATGCTCACCGTATGCTCCCCCATGGGCATGAACATCGACTGCAAGCTCATAGCTACCGTTAACTATTTGAGGATATACATATTTTAATGCCAAATCCTGTCCAGTTTGCCTTCCAGGCTGGTCATCCGGCAACAATTGACCATAAGTGCTGAAATCTTCACTTACATTGATGACATATACATCATAACAGTAATTCAAATCAGTCATTGTTGGCATGAGGTTTAGAAATGTCCTGTGGGTGTCGTTTTCAAGAGGATGCACTCCAACCACATATGCAATCTTTTTGCCGTCAGGATTTCCAAGGTTTTTTATTACTTCAACAGAACCCAAAGAATCGTTTCCAATGAGTTCTCGACTAACATCAGCAGTGACAGTGACATTTTCAGGGTTTGACTGACCATTATGGATAAAGACCGCACTCATGAAACAGATGCACATTATCACTATGACAAATATTAAAATAACTCTTCTTTTCAACATGTTATCTAGAATTTATAGTGGATGTTATGCAACTTATACAGGCATACTGAACTGCTTGAAGGGAATGCATAAATCATGTAGTCAAGCTCTTCTAAAGTTATTTTTTTGTTGATTATGAATGCAAACATGTTTGCTACGTTTTCAGCATCTGCAGCATATATCTCTGCACCTACAATCTGCAGGTCCTTGTCAACTATAACTTTCGCTTCGGCAGTGGTGTCGTTTTTAAGCTCAAGTGAATATGCCTGACCGTATCTTATTGTGTGAACATCATATTCATCGCTTTTTTCTGCAACATATGCTGGAACACCCACTGTTGCAATTCTTGGAATTGTATAAGCCACTGCAGGAACAACCGGATAGGTTATCTCATCAGCTTCGCCCAAAAGTTCCTTTGCAAGATATTTGGAGTGATGTATTGCAACAGTTACCAGTTTTGCAATTCCAGTGTCTGCAACATCTCCTGATGCATAGATGTTTGGAACTTCAGTCTGCAGGTGTCCGTTGACCTTTATTCCACTTTTTGTATATGTGAGACCTACGTTTTCAAGGCCGATATCTTCAACGTTGGCTTCCCTTCCCATTGCGGCGACAACATAGTCCCCAGTTAAAGACATGCCACTGTCCAGTTTTACTGTAAACCCGTTTTCATAGGCCTTATTATTTATTTTTGCTTCAGGATCCCTTAAAAGTTCATCTGAATTTTGGGCACATGCCACGTTTAAGACCTTTTCTGTCGGATTGTTAATCTCGACATTGGCAATGACCTCACTTACAGTCTGGTTAAAATGGAAACGAATGTTTTTCTCTTCTAGAATTTCAATTACTCGTTGGACATATGGTTGGTGGAAGTATTTCAAGGCCATATCTCCCCTGATTATTACATCTGCTTCATGGCCGGCTTCTGCAAGAATTGATGCAAACTCCATTCCTACAAAACCTGCACCAATGATGATTGCATGGTTTGGAAGCTCATCGATGTCAAGATAATCAGTGCTGTCATGCAAATACTCTTTTCCCTTGATGTGTGGAATTACAGGCTTAAGGCCAGTGCAGATTACAATCTTGTCTGTTGTGAATTTCTTGTCTGCTACCTGAACTGTATGTTCATCAAGAATGACACCTTTTCCATGGGCAACGTCAAGGTCATATTCATCGAACTTGCCGTCTAAAAAGGGAGCCATATTGGCTATGCGTTTTCTTTTGAATTTCATCAAGTCAGACCAGTTAACATCAAAGTTGCCTGATTTACCTACACCATCAAAGTTATCTGTTAAAGCTTTAATTTCATATGGAGCATCCAAAAGCGCTTTTGAGTTACATCCCCTGTTGGCACATGTTCCTCCATATAAACTTTCTTCTATGATTAATATTTTAAGCCCGGCTTTTCTTAAGAATCGTCCACCTTGCCAGGCTGCATTTCCGCTTCCTATATAAATAACGTCATAATCCATTTTTTAACCTCTAAAACATATTTTGTTTAAATAAATATAAAAACTTTAATACATAAGAATACCATATAATTAAATATGAATTCAATTGAGGAAGCAGTACAATTATTTGATGCAGGTTACGTGTGTTCACAGGCAGTTTTTGCCTCATTCAGTGAAGACCTTAACCTGCCAAAAGAGCAGGCCCTGAAAATAGGCGCCTGTTTTGGAAGCGGAATGAGAAGAGCAGAAGTGTGCGGTGCATGTACAGGTGCACTGATGGCTCTGGGCTTGAAATACGGTGATGATAAAGCCAGAAGCAATATGATCTGTGAAAAGTTTCTGGATGAGTTTGAAAATGAAAACGGATCAATAATATGCCGTGACCTTCTTGGATGCGACATAAGTACATCAGAAGGTGTAAAACATGCAGTTGACAATAATCTTTTTAAGGAATTTTGCCCTAAAATGGTTGAATCGGCCGCTGAAATTGTATACGGCATATTATTTGAAGATTAAACCCATTTTATTTACATTTTTTTAGAAAAACTTGAGCCTATTTACCAACTATTTCACCTTTAGCCACTTCAACTTCTGCCTTTTTTGAGACATGCCTTTGGCTTTTCATGAAATTGGAGTTGCCCTTTGCAGCTTTTTTCAGCATTTCAAAAGTTTCAGGGTCATTGTCCCTAAAGCAGCACCTGAAGTATTCGGAATTTTTTAAAAGGCTGATTATTCTTTTTTCATCAACTTCCTCACCGTCAAGCTTAATGTAGTTCATCTCCTGCTGGTCGATGATGCCGTACTTGTCCCAGAGATTGTATTCAGTTGAACCCAATTCCTTTTTCAGTTTTTTGTGAAGCTGATTTTTGGGAATTCCATAATGCATTGCCTGTGCAAATGCCATTGACCTTGGAAGAACCACCCCCAGCTCAAATATCAGTGCGAATTCAGAGTATTTTTCATCACCGTTCTTACCCCGGATATACCAGTCATATATCTCCTCCACACTAACGCCCATGGACTTTGCAAGCTTAACACCAGTATTCTTGTGCTTTTCTATTTCACTTGCCATCAAATCGACACGGCCACTTAAAATCAGGTCTTCGATTGCATCACAATTATCTTTTAGCTCATCTTCTGTGAGGTTGGAGTTTTTAAGCGCAATCCTTTTGGACTTTTTAGATACAATGTTTTCTGCATAAATTTCTCTTTTCAGTTCAAGATAATCATTGTAAAACTCATGGAACCTGCTTTTTGAGGATTTGCCCTGTTCATAATAGTATTCAAACTCATCTAATGTTAATTTTGAATCCTTCAATGCCTTGTTGAATGCTTTGTTTTTAATGCTTTTCATGAAAATTTCTAGCTGGTGAGGGATTACCTTGTTTTCATACAATTTAAACAGTTCTTTGAAGTTTTCAAGCCCTTTTCTTCCATAACTGATAAACTCATCAATTGTTGAAGGAGTGATATCATACATCTCGGAAATTTCCGTTTTTGATTTCAGCTCGCCGAATCCCTTTTTGATTAAATCCATTTCAAGAATGTCATTGTCCCTTTTAAATTCACAGAAGAGATCATATTCCAAATGATTCAGCCATTTGTTTACAATTGTATTGGACACACCTGCACTTTTTGCTGAATCCGGCTTATTTTTGCCGTTCAGTCTTTCCCGGATATACTTCTGCATCAGAAGTCTTGTTGTGTTAACATAGAAATCAGACCCATAACCTGTGACCATGAACTTGTCCTGATCCTTTTGATACCACCTGTTGAAATCCCTCTGTGTGATTTCACATTTTTGGATTGCACTGTAAAAGTCATTGTCCTTTAAAAGCTTTGGAAACAATCTTTTCCTGTTTTCTCTGTATTCAGCATCAAATCTTTTGTAAAATTCACTGTTATCTATCTTACTTGCATTGTATATGTTTTTAAACTCATTTGGAGTCATTTCAGCTGCATAAATAGCTTCAATTTTACTGTAGTCTTCCTTTAGGGCATTGATTACTTTGCCTCTTTTTATCAGGTTGGATGTGATTACTGAGTTTTCGAATTGGAAATCCCTTAAAAAATCCAGGTCCGTATTTGTCAGCCATGACTTCAGCATGTTTTTTGTGATATTAGTCTTTTTAAGTATGTCATGCTTTTTCCACCCCCTTTTTCTCAGTTTCAAATACTTGTCAATCAATAGTTTGGTTGCTTCTATATAAAAGTCAGAATATTCAGCTTCCCCATCAGCATACCACCTGTGAAACTCATTTGGAGAGATTTTGCTGATTCTTATTGCAGAGTTTAAATTATTGTGCTCAAGATGTTTTAGAAATGTCTTCTGACGCTTTTTGATGTAAATTTCACTGAACATTTCATAGAACTTATCATCATTTTTCTGGGACAATAAGTATAGGCGGTCAAATTCCTTTTCAGAGATGCCTACAGAAGATAATGCTTCCTTAAGTGACTTGTTCTTTTTGATTTCCTTTAAAATCAAATCTTTTTTGATATCGGTCGTCATCTTAAGGAAATCCTCACCCATGAATTCATTTTCCCAGAAATTATAAAGATCTTCAGATATCTGAAGCCTATATTTGATTTTGGACTCGTCAATATTTTTTTTCTTTAGCTTGAAATAGTCCTTTATCAGAATCTCATTGTATAATATGAAAGCATCGTTTAAATCGCCGTTGATAAAATCCTCTTTTTTTCTCACAAACCAATCCTGAATAGCAAGATTGTCCATTGATGAGGCTTTCATTGCCTTTTTTATGTTTTCCATTTTGCAGATGTTGTCCTCGAATTTCTTTTCAAGCTTGAGATTCACCAATCTGTAAAATTCCCTATATGGCTTTTGGTTGATGCCCCCCTTCCAATATTCCAGTGTGGATTTAATCTCATTGGATGAGATTTCATCGGAATAGAATTTGGTTAAAAGCAGGCCAATTTCGATATATTCATCTATTTTTTCCAATTGCCTTTGAAAGTTATCGTCGTTGATGTGGTAGAGTTCACCTTTTTTGGAGATTAGATTTTCACGGGTCAAATCCATAAGTAGAGATATGCATTCGCTTTCAGTGATTCCATAGCTTATCAAATCCCTTTTGGAAAAGCCCTGATTTTCAAATGAATTTTTGATTCCCAGAAGGATGTTTGCATTATCTATTTTACGGTTGCATTCACCGCACATGTTTGATGCTGAATCCTCGTTTTCGCTACCGCAGATTATGCAATCATCAAAGTGAATTTCAATTCTCTCAGGTTTTTTATATTCTGGAATGTTGATGTATCTTTGATTTTCACAGAAGTCCCTGAAGTACTTTTTGGAGATATAGTACAATCTTTGGTGCAGATCCAGTGCCAATTTCTCCTCATCCTGCATATCCTGATGGTTTTGATGGATTTTGTTTCTGAGATTATATGCATCCTGAAGCTTGTTTTTGAAAATATATGATATTACTCC
>JAFUIW010000127.1 GCA_017473945.1 Methanobrevibacter sp.
AGGCATTTTCATTGCCTAAAGTGAAAACATCCATGCCATTGAAATCCCTACTTTTGAAAATTCCACTAGGAATCTTATCCTGAGAAAGAGATTTATCCCTGATGAACTCATCAATTTTATCTTTAGAATCCATATAATCAGGTTTTGTAAACATCAATATTTTTTCTTCAATTTTAGCAAAAAATGATTTGTTTGACATATAATTCACTATACTCCAAATATCAATTAATAATTTTTTTATATCCCAATGCAACCAATGTTGATATGGCTAACATAGACATTGCAATAATTGAAGTCAATAAATTACTATACACTACATCCTTAAAGAAATAGGAAATGAGAATTATTGCAATTGGTATAAAGAACCATTGCGCAATATAAATGTTGTTTACGTTGCTGCTTAAGATGAAAAATACCTTAACATTTGCATCGGGCAAGTATTTTAGCATCCAATAACACATTCCTATTACACCATGAGCATTGATTATGCAGAAAAGAGCATCAAAAATATTCATGAAATAATAAGAATGAACATCACTTGATAATATGCCACCACCCAGTTTCAATGTTACGAAAAAGTAAATCAAAGCCACAATAATATACATTGGCCAAAATTTAAAGAATAGTCCTTTATCCTTAGCTCTTATAAAGTACTGACCCCAAATATACCCTGCAATTGGGAAAATAAACCATATGAATAATGGAAATGCTGTAAATCCCCCAGCAGCTCCAAAGAAATGTCCAAAAAATAAATTTAATACATCATTACCAAAATCAATGCCATTCAATAATGTCCCAATTAATGACATTGCAACTGCAATAATAATCAGATTTCTATTTGAAAGATTGAATTTCTTTAAAATTCCCATTAAAATGAATGCTAAACCAGCAAACGCTAAAACATCTATGCAAAATAACAATAATCCGCCAGCTATGGGAAAAATATCCCAGTTACCGAAAAGAGTTCCACAAAGATAATGAGGTATGAAATACTCAAACAAATTCACCAGCATACCTAAAAGATATAATTTTATCCCTCTTTTTACCATTGTGTCCCATTGACTATGTCTGGAATAAACAACACCAACTCCCATACAGAACATGAAGATAGGTGCAGCATAGGGTCGCCCTAAAATATTGCTAAACATAAAATCGTAAGTAGGACTTAAGCCTATATTAAATGCCTTGACTACCATAATGGTGTGAATATAGACCATATATGTTATGGATAAAGCTTTAGCAATATCCAGTTCCATCTGCCTACCCACATTAACATTTTCATTAGAAAATAAATTTGATATATCCATACAATTAATATTATATACCCAACACTATTTAACAATAGACACTGTCAAAAACAGAAATAAAAATTGAATAATTTTAAAAACACTAATTTTTAATAGTGATTACAGTACTGTTAATCCTAAAACCCTTGAATAATCTATTTTATCTGCAATTTTATTTAAAACACTGATATTGTCAAATTCCAAATTTTCATTTTCAATTACAGGGTTGAAATCAAATCCAGTGTCTTTAATGGAAATCAAAATTTCATCATCATTATTCCTGACGATTACATCAATTGTATCCACTAAATAAAAGTTAAATTGAGGATTAACCTCCTCCAGGAATAGTGTATTTATCATTTATACCATAAAATATTCCGTCACCTTTACGTTTTTCAGTTACATTCAATAATGCATTATTGAATATGATATTTAATAATTTATATCCATCTTTATCTATGAAATCGGTTAAGACAGTATTATTCTCTCGTATATTCAATGCATCCTTTTCAATGCCGAAGCATGCACCATATATTATTTGTGCAGAATTTTCATCAACAGATTCAGGAGGATACTTTTCAGTCAAATCATTAGATTTTAAATAATTCTGGAAGTTCTTCCATTCCTTTTTAATCTCTTTTCCATTTCCTGTAAATTTACCATTCTGCAAAATATCTTTATAATTTTCACCATCATATCCATTTTCATTTTTAAGAGATTTAACAAATTCGTCAAAATCTTTTTCAAACTTATTTGCAATTGAAGAATTGTTAGTTTGCTTTGCCATTGATTTTAGGTTGAATTTTTTGTTTTTATTCAAATTTTTAAGCAAATTAATGGCCATTGTTTCGGAAGTTTTTAACTCACCCTTATTTGCGATTCTGAGAGTAATTTTCTTCATGACTTCCATATCCTGTGGAGTTAATTTTTTACCCACTTCATAGGAGTCCTCTAAATCAATATCACATTTGATTTGGTCTTTATTGATTAAATCAAGTACAATAAGTGATAATGCATTGATATCTATTTTATTGCTTTTTGAAAATAATATTGAAACAATAGGATATGAATCATCACTAGGTGGATTTTTAATATTTTCATTTTCAGGATTTTTATTTAAACCTAACATACTATCCCCACCTTAATAATTTTTCTATTCATCATTCTTTAAAGATTCAACATATGCTTCATGAATCTCTTCTGCCAATTCATCATTTCCTTCAATTATAGGTCCTGTATAATCACAATCCTTGCAAACACATTGTGACCAGTTTTGAGGGATAATCCAATCAACATTTCTAGATCCACATCTTGGGCAAATTTTATGCATTTTCATTATTAATCTTCCTATAATTTTTTGAGCTTAGTATAACACTTACATATAGTTTTAAAAAAAGAACATATAAAGTTTTTTGAATATAAATACCCACTTACATTGGCAGAATGATGAAAAAAATAAGACCATATAAAATATTACTGAAAAAAATATCTTTTTAAAATACATTCAACAATAATATTTAAAGTTAATAAAAACAAAATAAAATATAGTGATAATTATGGATATTGTAAAAAACTATAATGCTAAAGAGTTGACAATTGAAGTTGGAGACCGCATCGATACAGTTACTGCACCTGATTTTGAAAATGAGATTAACGATGAGATGGGCAAATTCGATTCATTGATTATTGACTTTTCCAATTTGGAATACATTTCAAGTGCAGGATTACGTGTTTTAAT
Source organism: Methanobrevibacter sp. (assembly GCA_017473945.1). Taxonomy (GTDB): domain Archaea; phylum Methanobacteriota; class Methanobacteria; order Methanobacteriales; family Methanobacteriaceae; genus Methanocatella. Next base: position 3,025 of record JAFUIW010000127.1, read on the forward strand.
TGCAACCCAAAAGAAATTGAAACCTGAAAACATTCCTATGACCATTAAAAACGTTAATGATACTATCAGTGAAATATTCAGAATGTCCGGCTTTGATAAAGTCTTAAAGATAGAATGAACTCAATTTCATTAAAACCTGAATTAAACGAATTATACTCTTTAAATGAGTTTATTTTAAATGAACTCGAAGAAGAAAACCTTCAAGTCAATTTGATTGTTGAAGAAATATTTGTCAATATTGTCAATTACTCAAAGACTGATTTTATAAAAGTTAATGTTGAATTCGAAAAACCAACATTAACTATTGAATTTATTGACAATGGAGTTGAATTTAATCCTCTTCTTAAAGAAGACCCAAAAGCTCCCGAAACAATTGAAGAAACAAAAGTTGGTGGACTTGGAATCTTTTTAACTAAAGAAATAGCTGATGAATTAGATTACCAATACAATAACGGTGAAAATCACTTAAAAATTATCAAAAACGTGGGATAATGAATGATAACTTTAAAAAAACAATAATTCCTTTTGTTTTAATGCTGATTTTTAACTTAGGAACATATTATATGACCTACGGGAGTAATTTCGGTGCAGGATTAAGTCCTCATGTAGGAGTATTGTTGGTCTCAGGACTGATATTTGGACCTTATGGCGCAATAGGTTCTGTGATTGCAAATTTCTTATGTGATTTGATAAGAGGTTATAACCCAATACTTGCAGTAACATCAGAAATAATCAGTTTTGGAGTGTCATATTTAGCATATAAGCTATGGTATGGAACCTATAAAGGCAGAACTGTAATTTCAAGGCCAAAATTAAACAACACATCAAATGTGCTTTTATTTTTTGGAATTATATTTATTTGCGGAATTTTATACTCAGTAATACATGGAAAACTGTTTTATTTATTGTACCCTAGAACCCAGTCAATTAATGCAATTATTGAAATCAGATACTTCCTGAACTTTATCAATTCATCATTCATCTTTGGAATAATTGGAATCTGGATTTCCAATAAAATTGATTTTGCCCATATCCCTAAAAAATCAAAAAAAGAATACAATAAGAAGTTATACAAAATCTTATGGATTATATTGATTTTAACATTATTGTTAACATTAATAATTGATTTTGCTATAGATTTAAATAATTTCATTATTACAATCGAGCTAATTGCGATTTCTTTAATATTATTTATTTATTTATCAAAACCTATTGATTGCAATATAGTTGAAAAAAATTATATATCCATTTCAGATGATATAATGACCATATTCCTTATAGCAACTATATTTATTATAATTTTAGGGATTATAATAGCCAGCGATCACACATTAATTAATGCAATGGATAACATCCTCCCATTGGACAAAACAGAAGTGATTATCTCAATGATGTCATTGATGGATGTACTATTGATTATTTTCCTCATCCCTTCAATAATGGTTCTTAGATACATTGAACAAAAAGTGATTGAACCAATTTTATCATTTGCAAAAATTGAAGATTTCATACACGAAAATAAAAAAATAGAAGCTAAAGGATTAGTGGACATCTATGCCAAATATATTAACGAAAAAACCGAAATTGGAACACTTGCCAAATCATATACTGAACTAATTAATTTCAATAACCATTATATTGAAAATATCCAGGAAATTGAAGGAGAAAAAGAACGTATAAAAGCAGAACTGGACATTGCAACCAGAATTCAGGCAGCAAATCTCCCAACAGAAGCAATAATCAATGACAATTACATAGTCAATGGTTATTCAAATCCGGCCAAAGAAGTTGGAGGTGACTTTTTTGATTATTTTGAGTTAGATGATGAGCATTTAGCCATAGTTATTGGCGATGCATCAGGAAAAGGCGTGCCTGCAGCAATTCTTGCAATGATTACTCAAGTAATGATAAAACAACTCATAAAACACAATCAGGACCCTGCAAGAATCTTATATTTACTCAATAACCAAATATGTGAAAACAACTCAGAATCAATGTTTATCACATTATGGCTAGGAGTTTACAACAAAAAAACTAAAGAACTAATATTTTCAAATGCCGGACACAACCCCCCATTAATTTATGAAAATAATGAATTTAAATATCTGGACATTGACACTGGAATTGTATTGGGAATCATGGAAGATTTTGAGTTTAAAACTGAAGTAATAACATTGTCCCATGAAATAATAACCTATACTGACGGAATTACCGATGCAAACAATGCAAATAATGAAATGTATGGTGAAGAAAGATTGTTAAACTTCTTTAATAATTTTAAAAATAGCAAAAGTCCAATCCAATCACTATTAAAAGACATCAACAACTTCACCAAAGATGAAGAACAATACGATGATATGACCTTAGTGTATTTAAAGATCAAAGATGATTAAACTAGCTTATTGTGACGTTAGCGATTTAAACTTAGCTGACGCATATAGATTACTGCCCAAAACCAGACAAAAAAAAGTTGACCAGTTTAGATTTGAAAAGGATAAAAAGCTAAGTGCAGGAGCATATCTGCTTTTAGATAAATTACTTAAAGAAGAAAATATCACAAATCCGATTTTAAAAACTGGAAAATATGGAAAGGCATACCTATCCAACTATGAAAATATTCATTTTAACTTAAGCCATTCAGGAAAATTGGTTGCATGCGCAATATCCGATGAAGAAGTTGGAGTTGACATTGAATATAATGACTCCACAATCGATTTAAACATAGCCAAACACTACTTCTACAACAGCGAATATGAAAGCATCATGAACTCACAAAATCCATCTGATGAATTTTTCAAGTTTTGGGTTTTAAAGGAAAGCTACATGAAATACACCGGATTGGGATTTAATTTAGCATTGGACAAATTTGAAATAATTATAAATAATGAAATTAAACTCAAAAATGATAAAAATAACCTTAAATTCAGTTTATTTGATGTGAATGAATATAAAATGGCTACATGTTCAAAATATAGTGTTAATGAGTTTTTTGAATACACATCAAATGAATTAATCTGATTTTTTCGCCTTTATTTCAGCATAAATGGCGCCAATACCCATAAATTGAGTTACAAATGCAAGCAAATCTAGTAAAATTCCCCAAATAATATTTAAAAAATCAATTTGAAAATTCATATACTCAAAAGAAAAAAATAAGACTATTGCAATAATCATAAAAGTATAATCTTTTGCGTAATGTCTCCATCCGGCTAGGTCAATATCCTTTTTAATTTCCTTTAAATTAAATGCAGATAAAATGCTGCCGGTATCCGCAAGCCTGGCCAATGCAATTTCCATGAAAAATGTAGTAGCATAAAATAAAATTGCCCCGGCAACAACAAAAACCAATGCGTCAACAGGATTATGTGAAAACAACATATGAATAGTCTCAGGAAGCTCCAATAACATACCTTCCAATTCAAACACTGGAAAATCCAATGGAGAAGAAACAAAATCCAAAATAACCCATTGAATATAAAAATAAATTGAAGTAACAATTGTAGATTTAATTCCTAAAATTAAAACATCTTTAATCATGATTTTTGGTAATCTAACACCATCATTAATTCTATCACGAGTAATTGTCATTCCATAACCTAAAATAAAAAAATTAACTATAAAACCAAAAAGGAATACAATCAATATATGAGAATCAGACAAATATTCATAAAAATGATTTGGTATGCCAAATAATATTAAAATAAATATAAAAAATGGCACATTATATGTACAATAATCCCACGCTTTTTTCATTCTGTGTAATGGCATAACAACTCTCCCAAATCATATATTATTTTAAAAAATGAAATAAATAAACTTAACTAAATGCCTAAAAAAAGTAAAAAATATGTTATATTTAATCTATTTTTAAAGGCAAATCACCAATCACATTTCCTTTTTTAGAAATGCTTACGGTATCCTCAAGACGCACTCCAAATTCACCTTCCAGATATATTCCAGGTTCAACAGTTATAACCATGCCATCTTCAATTATTGTTTCATCACGAAGAGAAAATCCCGGAGTTTCATGAATATCTAGACCCAAACTATGTCCAGTTGAGTGAATGAATTTATCCCCATAGCCATAATCTAAGATAATATCACGTGCGACCTTATCGACCTCACAGCATTTCATTCCAGGCTTAATAACTTTTATTGCTTTATCATGCGCCTCAGCGACAATATCCCAAATTTCCTGTTGGAATTCTGTGTAAACCATTGTACGAGTATTGTCAGAGCAATATCCTTCAAATATGCAACCCCAATCAATCAATATCGGTTGGTCCAGTTTTTTAGCTTCAGGAATTGCATGAGGCAAACTTGAATTAGCACCGCTTGTAACGATTGTATCAAATGATTCCTTTGAAGCGCCGTTTTCAATCATATAATGGACAAGATCAAATGCCACTTCCTTTTCAGTGTTTTTATTATTTAAAATGTCCAACTGCATGAATGACTTTTGCGCTATTTCAGTTGCTTTAGTGATTTTATCAATTTCATCAGGCGTTTTAATCATTCTTTGCTTGTCAATGTATGTTTTGGCATCAATTTTAAAATCATCCCTGAAACGAACGAATGTGCTGAAAGGAAGTGTTGGCTCAATTGCAAGGCTTTTAATCCCATCTTCCTTTAGCTCACGAATCATCACATCATATGACTCATACTCTTTCACTTCAATTGAAGAAGTGTTTCTAGCCAGTTCCATATCCATTCCGGAAGCATAGATAATGGGATTATCCTTAATTACGCAAAACGCAAAACTGGTTGGCTTATAGCCTGAAATATATTCGACATTGGTAAATCCAGTTAATAAATACGCTTGAAAATCATCTTTTTTCAAATCAGTTAAAATGTTATCAATATGTAAATCCATAGTTAATATTAGAAAAAACTTTATATATAAAATTAGATATTTTAACATTATGTTTAAATTTACAAGTAGTGAAATAAGAGATTTAATAATTGCATTTATCGTTATTTCTCTCTGTTTTGCAATAGCAAATGCTGGAAGAGATACAAATGCAATCCTTTCCATATTGCCAATCGTCATGGTTGGTGTGGGCGCAGGTTTCATACTGCACGAACTTGGACACAAATATGTGTCAATGAAATATGGATACTGGGCAGAATTTAAATTATGGCCTCAAGGACTGATATTTGCGCTTGTCACATCATTTTTCGGATTCGTATTTGCTGCACCAGGTGCAGTTTATACATATGCAAACTACATGACTGATGAAATCAACGGTAAAATATCAATTGCAGGACCTGTTGTCAATATCATACTCGCATTAGTCTTTTTAGCAATTGCAACAGCAGTATATAAGTCCGCATTCACTTCTGAAACTTCATTATTAATATTTGCCATTTGTTCTGTAGGATATTCAATCAACAGTTTCCTGGCTGTTTTTAACTTGTTGCCTATAGGAAACCTTGACGGATCAAAAGTATTGACATGGAATTTCGGAATCTGGATTGTTACAATCGCAATTGCTGGAATATTGACCTTTATGTCAATGACAATAGGCGTTGAAAACATAGTTAGAATGATTTTAGGATTTTAAAAATGAGCGAAGAAATAACATACTTTAAGGGAACTCACAGAGTAATAGCTCCAAAAAAGACTATTGAGATTAACGAGGACAAACTAAAAACTGCAGGAATAACCCGTATTGCAGACATTACTGATTTGGACAGAATCGGCCTTCCAATTTATACTGCCATCAGACCTACCGCCGAAGAGGGTGGAGTCAGCATTTATGGTGGGAAAGGAATCACTAAAGACCATGCAAAGGCATCTGCAATGATGGAAGGCTTTGAAAGATACTCCGCTGAAAGGCAGGGCAGTGATGAAAGCATCATCTCCAATATGGACGATATTGGCAAACATATCAATCCAAAATCCCTTAATTTACCCAAAGAACTTGAAAGGGTTGACATTAACAATTGGGATTTGGAGTGGAGCATTGCTCATGACATAATATCTGATGCAGATTATTATGTTCCCACAAATGCAGTTTATCACCCATATAATCCAAAGGATAATGCAACACGCCTATTTAAATCAAACACCAATGGACTTGCTTCTGGAAACATTTTGGAAGAGGCCATATTGCATGGAATGTTTGAAGTTATTGAAAGAGATGCATGGAGCATTTTTGAGCTGACCCATAAAAATTACTCCCAGATTGACTTGAATTCCATTGAAAGCGACATTATCAATGACATAATAGATAAATTTGAAAGTGAAGGAATCAAAATCAAACTGATGGATTTTACAGCAGACATCAAGGTCCCTACAATAGCTGCTTCTGCAGACGATACAGTTACAAAAGATGCAGGATTATTGACATTAGGAATTGGAACACATCTTGATCCTGAAGTTGCAATCCTAAGAGCATTGACTGAAGTGGCTCAAAGCAGAGCGACACAAATCAACGGTGCTCGTGAAGATACAGTCAGGGCTGATTTTGCACGTGAAGCCGGCTATGAACGCATGAAACGAATCAACAAGTACTACTTCCAGCAGGAAGAAGAGCAAATTTCACTTTCAGACATTGAAAATAGAAGTACTGACTCAATAACAAAGGACATTGAAATCGTCAAAAATGAATTGATAGCCAATGACATTGAAAAGATATTGTATGTTGATTTGACAAGGCCCGAGCTTGACGTCAGTGTTGTTCGAGTAATAATTCCGGAAATGGAAATGTATGCAATTGATCAAAGCCGTGCAGGATATAGATTTTTAAAAGTCTGATTAATATGGTTAAAGTTATAATTTATACAGGTTTATCACTTCCATTTGATGAAGCAAAGGAAATCTTGGACAGTTCAGAGAGTGTTGAAGTAATTTATAAAAGACCAATTAAAAGAGGGGATTTGTCCTTAGCTTTAAAAGAAAATCCAGACATCATTGGAATAATAGATGGAGTATTTCACCAAAGCTCCGCTGTAGGACACAAGGAAATTCTCAATGTAATTAAAAATGGCGTTGAAGTCTACGGAGCCTCAAGTATGGGTGCACTTAGAGCATCAGAGCTTGATACATTGGGAATGATTGGAATCGGATACGTTTACAATCAGTATGCAAGCGGCGAAGTTGACTCTGACGATGATGTTGCAGTGATGCTTGACTCAGAAACCCTGGAAGCTCTTTCAGAACCATTAATCAATATGAAATACGTTTTCACAAATGCAGTATCTGAAAACATCATAACAGAAAATGAAAAAGACGAACTCCTAAAAATTGCTAAAAAAACATTTTATCCAAAAAGAAATTATGCACAAACATTAGCTGAATCAGATTTAGATAATGATACTAAAAGCAACCTTATTAATTTCATTCGCGAATCCCCAGATATAAAAAAAGAAGATGCGAAAGACCTTCTCAAAACCATCAAAAAAAAGATAGAATGAATCCTGAAGACAAAATCAATATCGTGAAAGATATTTTAAAAGACAAAAAAGTGGCAATCGGTTTTTCAGGAGGTGCAGATTCAACATTAATTGCATATCTATCCTCCAAAGTAGCTGAAGATACACTGGCAATCACTATAGACAATCATTTGATGCCCACAGGTTTTATTGAACATGCTAAAAGAGCTGCAAGCTTTTTCAATATCAAACATGAAATTATTGATATCAATTTTTATGAGGATGAAGATTTTCTCAAAAATGATGCCAAAAGATGTTACAATTGTAGAAATCTGATGTATGAACAGATTAAAATAGTTGCAGGAAAACATGGATTTGATTATGTCTGTGACGGAAACAACATCAGCGATTTCATCTCAGATAGACCTGGAATTTTAATTACATACGAAAAGGAATTTGAAACCCCCCTTATTGAATCCAGATTATCATCAAGAGAGATTCATGAATATCTGGAGAAAAACAATATCCCATATTCAAAGTCAACCACCTGCCTTGCAACAAGAATTCCAACAAACACCCATACATCCCAAGATAAAATTGAAAAAATAAGAAAGTGTGAAGACTACATTTACACTAACACAGACTGCGAAATAGTGAAAGTTAGAGATTTTGGAGAAATTGGTATATGTGAAGTAGATGACATTGACAAAATTACATCAAACAATAAAATTAATCAAATCAATGACAAATTAAAAGAGATAGGCTTTAAAAAAGTTGCATTAAATTTATCACCAATTCAAGATAATGATATGATAACTCTTGACTATTCCGAAGGTGGATTTTCATACCAACTTCCATACACAATCAACCTCAAAAAAACAAAAACAGTTCTAAAAGATGTGGACAACATTACTGAATCTGAAATTCAAATTGAAAACATCACTATAAACAAAAATGGTTTAATAAAATGCAATGATTTTAAAGACTATGAAACTGCCCTAGACAAATTTATGGAGATATTATCTAAAATCAGAAGAAATATTTAAAAAAAAGAATTAAAATCTATTAAAACTCAATCTTTCATTTCTTGATATCTTTTCAATACAATATCAGGAGTTTCAATAGTTTTTTCGAAAGTTTCTACAAATTCACTAGATTCATGATCTTCACTGGATCTTGACAGTCCATTGAGAATCAATTGCTTACCATCAATTTTAAATCCAGTATCATCCGCCTCGATTTCTATCAAATTGATTTCTATTGAAGATGCATTTTCCAACTCATCATCAGCCTTAACCTCATATTTGATTTTTAAATTTTTATGAGGTATCAATTCATTGATAGTTCTTTTTATAACGGATTCAAAAAGTTCCAGGAATTTCACAACAGGCGGCAGATTATTAGCCCACCAATAAGCGATTACAGAATTAAGAACTATTTCGTGTTCGACAAAATCATCATATAACCTTGCACGAACACCAACAGCACTATCATCAACTGTCTTAATCACTAAAACTGGACTGACAGCCATTATATCACAGTTATTCTACTAATGCTTTGATTAGATCACTAGCTCTTACAAGACCTACTAAATCCCCTTCAACACCAATAACAGGAATCTGTTCAATGTTTAAGGATTTCATTTTTTTAGCACAGTCTGAAACTTTGGTTTTAGAGTTAGCCACTTCCACATTTCCAACTGCAACATCACTAACTACTTTGTCTGTGAATTTCAAATGGTTTTTCTCGATGTACAATACAGAAGTACTGTCCCAAGACCATTTATCCCCTTCAGTACCAACAGTAGAACTGTGTTCACTTCTTTCAGAGATTATTTCAATTTCGGAGATGAAATCAGTTTCGGTTAAAATACCTGATAATTTTGCATCATCATCTAATGCTAAAACGGATTTCAATCCAAATTGATTCATAGTTTCAAAAGCAACATTTAATGGAGCTTTTTCCCAAGTAGTTGGAACTGTAGTAATCATATAATTTTCAACTGCATCGTCAACGTCAATTTTGGTTAAAGCTTTTGATACCAAATCGAAAGATGTGATAATTCCAACAAGTTCCCCGTCATCGTTGACTACAGGAACTCTCCTTACATCGTTTTCAATCATTTTGCGAGCTGCATCAACAACATCGTCACCAGGATTTACGGTGACTAAGTTTCTGCTCATCAACATTGCGATTTGTTCTTCATCAGGATTATTAATTAAATCAGAACGAGTTACTAGTCCTACTAAAATATCAGTATCTTCTTTAACTACTGGAAGAACTGCTTTGTTTTCTTTTCTCATTAAGTCTAAAACTTTTTCTCTGTTTCCAGGTACGGAAACACTTACTACATTTTTAGACATTGTTCTTTTAACTAACATAAAAACACCTTATATAACAAATAATAATAAAATGTGATAATTAATGGATTACAAGCACTGCACATTTAGCTGAGTTTACAACCTTGTCTGCTACACTGCCCATAATAAATCTATCGAATCCGGATTTACCTGAACTACCCATCACTATTAAATCTATGTCTTCTTCTACTGCGACTTCTAAAATACATTTTGCAGGAGAACCTTCTTTGATTACATGAGATACTTTAATGTTATCCACATTTAATTTGTCAAATTCTTCAAGATTCTCTTCTGATCTCTCTTTTAAGACTTGATTTAACTGGTATACTTCATCATCTAATGGAAGTCCGTTAACAAAATTGTTTTCTGTGACACTCACAGCGACTATTTCAGCTCCACTAACACTTGCCAAATATAATGCGTGTTTTTGAGCTTTTTTTGCAAATTCTGACCCATCTGTTGGGACCAATATTTTTTTATACATCATTAACATCTCCCATAATATATAGATTTACTATCCATGATATTATACAATACATTTTTTATTAATGGTATATAATATATTTTTCGTTTCACCACGATTACAAATATTAAGGTAGGGATTTTTAGAAAAAGATTTAAAAATTGTAAATTCTGCAAAATTTCCTTCATTTATCGCAGATTTTTGAACAACATCATTGATTTTATGGCTGCAAATGTTTGTTGTTGCCATTTGCAATAACTGTTTAGGGCCAATATATGATTTATAATAGAGTGACATCAATTTTAGACTGAACTCCAACTCCCTCAACATATTTGGAGAGTTTAACATCACATTGTCAGTTCCAAGCAAAGGTTTCAATCCCAAATCCAGCATTTCATTTAGCCTGCAAACCCCCACATTCAATGTTGCATTCGCTCTTGGACACACCACAACATTTTGCCTGGATTTTGAAACCAAATCAATATCATTGCTTTTTGGATTTGTAAGATGAACCAATTGTGAAAAGTTGTTTTCAACACCTTTTTCAATTTCTGTTTTTCCGAACTTATTTAACGATTCAATCTGATTGGATTCTGATTCCGCCACATGGATTGAAGATATTTTGGATTGTTTTTCACACTCTTCAACAATCAGTCTTGCCACATCTTCAGTAATCTCACCAAAACCGCTTGGCGCGATTCCATCGGCAATTTTCAATATTTTACGAATAGCTATCCTGACTTTACCCAAATCAGGGTCTTCACCATAGAAACTGTCATCACGACCTAAAATGATTGGTTTGATTGGAATATCTTTGCTTGCTTTCTTTAAAAGTTCAATTCCTTTAATTCCACCTTCACGGTAGTCAATGAAATGGGTTGTTCCTGAGCATACCATATCCCACATTGACTGCTTCATTGCATCAATTAGCTCATCATCTGTAGCATTGGACAATGCTTTATGTTTCACCCCATTTGGTGGCTTTACCATTTCACTTAATGACAAGGAGTATCCTTCATCTTTTATTATGGAATCCCCAATGTGCATATGCCCATTTAAAAATGAAGGGCAAACTACAGCCCCCTCAACATCAATGATTTTGCCTTCAAGAGATTCTTTTGAGATTTCAATGATTTTACCATCATCGACAACAATATTTTCACGTGAAGGAATTAGATTTTGACCTTTTAGAATGATTCCCTTAGCTATAGTAAACATTAAACTAGATTCTAATTTTTTTTATTAAAATAATTTTTCATTAACTATATTTAATTTGAAAAAAATAATATTAAATAAGTGTTAATTTAAAGTTTAATACCTTAAATTTTTGCTTCGTTTTTTAAAATTATGGGGATGATTTCTATTAACTCTCAGGAAATAAGATACTTCTACAGAAATATTGTAAAAACTGGTGATGTATATAGAGTTAAACATAATAATAAAGATTATGGAGAGTTTAGAAAATTATCCGATGCATTATATGAAAGGGATGCACTGTTTTTTTGTAATTTCGACTATGACCTGCTTGTTGAATGTGACCTTGAAAACAAGTATGAAAATATGGAATTGCCGCCATTTCCTGAAAGACGACCTAAAGGACGTATAAAAGGAACAAAAGTAAACAAAAAGGAAAGAGAAGGAGAAATCCTTTTTGACCATAAAATCAGAGGATTTTATATCAAAAGAATGGACGACATTATCGGTTATTATGACACAATGACTGAAGCATTCTATTATAAAAAGCTCCTGATGGACAATGACTGGGACAAAAGTGTCCTGAAAAGCAACATTACCGAAAAAATTGATGTTAATGTCATCATTGATCAAAGCAAGGAGTACAAGGTTCAATTGAACTTCTGCCCTAAGTGTAAAAGCAGATTAAAAATCGGTGAAGAGGAATGTCCTTCCTGCGGTATTAATATTAAAGAGTATTTATCTGGAAATTAAAAAAAAAGGATAGAGAAAAATTATTCTCCATCAGCATAGTCATTTAATGATTTTACATTGATTTCACTATCTTGTACAGCAGCAATAGCATTTAAAGCTGCTCTTGCACCAGCCAATGTGGTAACATAAGGTATGCCCAGTTCAATAGCCAATCTTCTGATGATGTAACCATCTTTTGCAGATTGTTTACCTTCAGAAGTGTTGATAATCAAATCAATTTCCTTGTTTAAGATTGAATCCCTGATGTTAGGAGAACCTTGAGATACTTTTTTGACTATTTCAATGTCTTCAAGTCCTGTTGCATTTCCAGTACCTTCTGTTGCAGCAATCTTAAATCCTAAATTGGCTGCTTTATCTGCAATTGGCCTGATTTTTTTCTTGTCCTGCTCTTTAACAGTGAGGAATATTTTTCCTTCTTTAGGCAATTCCATACCTGCTGAAAGCTGGGACTTATAGAATGCCATACCGAAGTTCTCATCTATACCTATACTTTCACCAGTGGATTTCATTTCAGGACCTAAAATGGTATCTGATTCTGGCAATTTCAAGAATGGGAATACAGATTCTTTTACAGCCACATGGTCAATCTTAATCTCCTTGGTCAAGTTGAAGTCTTTTAATTTAGCCCCATGCATAATCCATGTTGCAACTTTTGCAAGTGGCACACCGATAGCTTTACTTACAAATGGAACTGTCCTACTTGCACGTGGGTTTGCTTCAATGATGTAAACCATTTCTTCATCAAGTTTGACTGCATATTGAATATTCATTAAACCTTTGACATCAAGTTCCAATGCCAATTTGGTTGAATTTTCACGAATGGTATCCAAAATGTGTTCAGGAATGGTTTGAGGAGGTATTACACAAGCAGAATCTCCTGAATGAACACCAGCTTCCTCGATGTGTTCCATGATACCTGCAATGAATACGTCTTCACCATCACATAAAAGATCTACATCCAATTCGATAGCATCTTCTAAGAATTTATCTACTAAAATTGGATGGTCCGGTGAAACTTTTACAGCTTCTTTCATATATTCCTCAAGCTCTTTTACATCATAAACTATTTCCATTGCTCTTCCACCAATAACATATGATGGACGTACAAGTACTGGGAATGTGATTCTTTCTGCAATTTCTTTTGCTTCTTCAAAAGAGTTAGCTGTTCCATATGGAGCTTGATGAATGTGGAGTTTTTCTAAAAGTTCAGCGAAAAGTTCTCTGTCTTCAACTCTGTCAATGCTTTCATATGGAGTTCCTAAGATTTTTACACCAGCATTAGCCAGAGGAACTGCAAGATTAATGGAAGTCTGACCACCGAACTGTACAATTACTCCATCAGGTTTTTCCTGTTCGATTACACCCATCACATCTTCGAATGTCAATGGTTCAAAGAAGAGTTTATCAGAAATGTCATAATCAGTACTTACTGTTTCGGGGTTGTTGTTGATTAAGATTGTTTCTATTCCATCATCTTTTAAAGCCAATGAGGAGTGTACACAGCAGTAATCGAACTCAATACCCTGACCTATTCTGATTGGACCTGCACCAAGAATAACAACTTTCTTTCTGGTGGTTGATACCAATTCATTTCCTACATCGTAACTGCTGTAGTAATATGGAGTTTTTGCTTCAAACTCAGCAGCACATGTATCTACCATTTTGTATGATTGCTTGATGTTGTATCTTGAAAGCAAGTTTCTGATGTATTCTTCAGTCTGTCCAGCCAACGCAGCCAGTCTTTTATTGGAGAATCCTAATTGTTTTGCTTTTCTTAGGTAGTATTCATCATCCAATTTTTCAGCAGTGACATCGTTTTCAAAGTTTACGATATTTCTGATTTTGTATAAAAAGAAATTATCAATTTTTGTAAGTTCCCTGATTTTATCAATGTCCATTCCATCTTTGATAGCTGAATAGATTTGGAAGTAGATTAAGTCAGTTGGATGAGCGAGGTCTTCTTCTGTGTAGTCAACATATTCAAATCCGTCAAAGCCCATGTCAAGAGATCTTAATGCCTTCTGGAATGCTTCTTCGAATGTTCTTCCAATAGCCATTACTTCCCCTGTTGCTTTCATTTGAACACCGACTTCACGGCTGATTCCTTTGAACTTGTCAAATGGCCATCTTGGGATTTTGATAACAACATAATCGATTGCAGGCTCGAATGATGCAGGAGTTTCTTTGGTAATGTCATTTTTGATTTCATCCAATGTCATTCCCAATGCAACTTTTGATGAGATTTTTGCAATCGGATAACCTGTTGCCTTTGAAGCGAGTGCACTACTTCTTGATACACGAGGGTTAACTTCAATAACTTTGTATTCATCAGTTTCAGGGTTTAATGCAAACTGAATGTTACATCCACCGCGAATTCCCAATGCTCTGATAATCTTGATTGATGCATCACGCATTTTTTGAATGGTTTCATCACATAGGTTTTGAATTGGAGCAACTACAACACTGTCTCCTGTGTGGATACCCATAGGGTCGATGTTTTCCATGGTACATACGATGATACAGGTGTCTTCCTTATCCCTCATTACTTCAAACTCTATTTCTTTCCATCCAAGGACTGATTCGTCAATGAGAACTTGGTTGATGAAACTCATATCCAAACCGTGATTTGCAATTTCAATTAATTCCTCTTCGTTGTGGGCAATTCCACCACCAGTTCCACCTAATGTGAATGCTGGCCTTACAATTACAGGATATCCTATGTCTTTGACTGCTTCAAGTGCTGCATCCACACTTTCTACAGCCTGACATTTTGGAATTTTTTCTCCAATTTCATCCATCAGGTTTGCGAAGAGGTCACGGTCTTCAACATCTTTAATAGTCTGAACATCGGAACCCAATACTTTGATTCCTTCGAGTAATCCTAAATCTCCAAGTCCTGTTGCAATATTCAATCCGGTTTGTCCACCCATAGTTGGTAAAATAGCATCAATTTCTTCTTCTTTTATAATTTTTGCAACGACTTCTGGAGTCAAGGGTTCAGTATAAACAGTATCTGCCATATCAATATCAGTTTGGATTGTAGCTGGATTACTGTTAACGAGTACTGTTTCAATACCTTCCTCTCTTAATGATTTACATGCTTGTGAACCAGAATAATCGAACTCTGCAGCCTGTCCGATTTGAATAGGTCCAGAACCAATAATTAATACTTTTTTAATATCCTTATCAACTGGCATTTGTAATCCTCATTTAATTTTTTTAATAATCATCCATCATTTGACTAAACTCATCAAAAATATTTCTTGTATCGTTTGGACCAGGACCTGCTTCAGGGTGGTACTGAATACATTTAAGAGGCAATTCCTTGTGAGCAATACCTTCTGGAGTTCCATCATTTAAGTTAATTTGAGCTAATTCTAAGTCTGTATCTTTAAGAGATTCCTTATCAATTGTGAATCCATGGTTTTGTGAAGTAATGAATACTTTTCCAGTTTTTAAATCTTTTACTGGCTGGTTTTCTCCACGGTGACCGAATTTCATTTTGTATGATCTTGCACCAAAAGACTTAGCAATTAATTGCTGACCCATACAGATTCCGAAAATTGGCAATCTGTTGGACAGTTTTTTCATAGTTTCGATTGTTTCAGTTACCCTGTCAGGATTTCCAGGACCTGATGTAATCATCAGCCCACTCGGAGAGTAATCCAAAACAGTTTTATAATCAGTATCATAAGGGAATAAAATCACACCAATATCCCTTTCTAAAAATGAGTTAATGATATTCTTTTTAACTCCACAGTCAATTAAAGCAACTTTTTTGTCCGCATCTTCATTGAATAACTTGATTTCTTTAGTTGAAACCAAAGGAACAACATCTCTTTCTTCAATGCTTGGTTGGGACTTTGCCATTTCAAGCAATTTGTCATCATCAATATCTTCTGTTGTTATTGCTGCTTTAAGTGAACCTCTTTCCCGGATTTTTAAGGTCAAATCACGGGTGTCGATTCCGCTGATTCCAGGAGTTTCAAATTCTTTTAAGAATTCATCTAGAGTTTTTTGAGGTCCCCAGTTAGAGACTTCACGGCAAACTTCACGACAGACAAATCCTTCAACCTGAATCTTGTCAGATTGATACCACTTTTCACTTACCCCATGATTTCCTTCCAAAGGATAAGTAGACATTAAAATTTCTCCTTTAAAAGACGGATCAGTTAAAGATTCAGTGTAACCACCCATACCTGTTGAAAAAACAAGTTCTCCTAATTTGGTGGTTTCATGACCGAATGCTTCACCTTTTAAAATAGTACCATCTTCCAAAGCCAATTTAGCTATTTTTACCATTAAATCACCATAATATAAAAAAATATAATCTCTATCTTTAATATATATTATTTTACTATATTATTAAATTTTGTTTTTTACACGGTTATTGAAAAATATTTGAATATTATTTAATTTTCTATTTTTAGGCATACCAAAATATTTATGTTAATTAGAGGATAACATAATACAAAGGAGATGAAAAAATGAGAAAAAATTTTGAAGATGCAATGGTAACTCCACTTCCAGTCCTCATGATTGGAACTTATGACGAAGAAGAAAACGCAAATGTGATGAATATCGCATGGGGAGGTCAATGCGGACCTAAACATATTGCAATAAACATTGGATTACCAGAAGTTGAAAAAAAGACCTTGAAAAACATCAAAGCGAAAAAAGAATTTACAGTAAGCTACGCTACAAAAGACACCATGGAAATATCTGACTACTTCGGATTATTCTCAGGAAATGTAGTGGACAAAATTGCTGAAGCAGAAGTAAATGTTGAAAAAGCAGAAAATGTGGATGCACCAATAATTTCAGAATACCCATTAACCGCAGAG
>JAFUIW010000128.1 GCA_017473945.1 Methanobrevibacter sp.
AACTGTAGGAACTTCATTCTTAACTGCTTTAAATATCCTTGGCTCTTGAGGAAGACCTTGCAACAATTTATGTTCAAATCCTGCAGGAATAATTGCATGGTAAACTGCATCATTTTTAATATGCATGGTTTCAAGGTTAATAATTGGTTGGTCACGAATAATGTCATATGTATCTGTTAAATCTACAAACGGACCTTCAGCAACAGTTTCTGTTACTGATATTTTACCCTCAAGAATAATGTCAGCCTGAGGAACATTCAAATCACCACATTTGATTAATTCAAGATTTCCATCTTTAAACGCATTAGCAACATCCATTTCATCATAATCAATTGGAATTGAAGTTGTACTTGCAAGCAAAATTGCAGGGTCCATTCCAATGGCTATTGCAATATCCAAATCCTTGCCCAGTTTTTGAGCCCTTTGGAAATAGGTATAAAGATTTCTTGGAACTATTCTGATTACCAGTCTTTTGTTGTCCAAAACCATCATTCTGTGAATTGAAGCATTTTGAATACCTGTTTCAGGGTCACGTGCGAAAACAACACCTGCAGTAATATAAGCTCCACCGTCTCTTTTATAATGAGTTAAAATAGGTATCTTATCCAAATCCACATCTGAAGTTTCATATTCACTGAAGTCTGTAAATTTATCAACCTTAATCGGTTTTTCCATAGCTTCAATAATTTTTTCAGTGATTTCAGATACTTCACAGTTGATTGATTTTGCTATTTTATCCCTGGTGTTGCAAATTCCAGAAATGACAGGCATATCATATCCTTTAACATTTCTAATAATTACAGTATCTTTAGGATACTCTCTTAAAACTTTTGAAACTTCAAATTCGCTTGAAAGCTCTTCTGTAATTTCAATTATATTGTCATTATTAATTTCCATATTACCCCTACAAATTAATTTTTTTATCTTTTAATTTATCTAAAAGTACAGTCATATCAGGATTATCAATTGCAAGAATTTCTCCAGTTAAAACTGCTGCATTTTTACCATTATTGATTCCAACAGTTGCAACAGGCACACCCGGAGGCATACTTACTGTAGTTAACATATAATCATCACCATTTTCATTAGTACATGGAACACCAATTACAGGCTTATCTGTAAGCCCTACAATTCCTCCCGTAACTTGTGATGAATTTGAACTGATTCCAATGAATATTTTTACATTTTTCATTGATTTTACATAATTTGTGAATTTTCTAGTGGATCTGATTGGACAAACAACTTTAATATCATAGGAAATTTTAAGCCTATCCAATATGACACCCGCTTTTTTAGCAGTCGGCAAATCAGTTTGTCTTCCAACGATGATGGAAACTTCCGCATCCTTATTTTTACAGTTTTCTTCAGCATCGTCGTCTACCTTAACACCATTAATTTCAAGGTTTTTAATTCTTAAAAAATCATTCTGTATAAACGGCCTGTCGATTTGCTGAACTATTTCTTCATTACTGTCATAAACCTTTTGAGCATAGCCCTTTCTTAATTGCCTTACTTTCAATCGTACTTCCTCATCATGAAGACCAATAAATTGAGCGGCCAATATTGCAGCATTGTCTCCCCTGTCAATTCCGACAGTCGCTATTGGAGACGGATACGGCATTTGAACAACAGATTCAAGTGCATCAATACCGCAGGTTTTTACATCAACAGGAACTCCAATAACCGGTCTTGGAGTATAAGCAGCAATAGAACCAGGCAAATGTGCAGCCAAACCTGCAATACCTATAAACACTTCAATTCCCGCATCAGTTCCTTGACTAACTATTTCACGAACAAGATTAGGTGTTCTGTGAGCAGATGCAATTTTTAAACTATAAGGTATCTCCAATTTATCTAAAATATCCATAGCTTTTTCAGCAATAGCAATATCTGAACCACTTCCAAGAATAATCATTATCTTTGGTGTCATTAAATCCCTTCTAAAATTATTTAATCATAATATAATATTCACTTTAAAATATATTAAAGTATCATAGATAAGTTAATTCTTTTCCTAGCAATATCAACATCTAAAACCTTAACATCAACAATTTCCCCAACACTGACAATGTCCAATGGATGTTTAACGTATTTATCTCCAACCAGTTGTGAAATATGAACCAAACCATCCTGATGAACTCCAATATCTACAAAAGCGCCAAAATCAACAATGTTTCTAACTGTACCCTGCATTATCATTCCAATTTCCAAATCTTCAATAGACAATACGTTCTTTCTCAAAATTGGTTTTGGCATGTCTTCCCTTGGGTCACGGCCTGGCTTTTTAAGTTCTTTAATAATGTCCTTAAGTGTTTCCAAACCTATATCAAGCTCATCGGAAAGTGATTCCAAATCAAGATTGTCTAATTTCAATTTATTTGAACCAATATCATCAAGTGAGTAATTTAATTTTTTGAGTAACTTTTTGGTAGCTCCATATGATTCCGGATGTATTGTTGTATTGTCCAAAGGATAATCGGGATTGTCAATCTTTATAAAACCTGCACATTGCTCAAATGTCTTTTTACCTAATTTTTTAACATTCAATAACTCTTTTCTATTGGTGAATCTGCCGTTTTCATCCCTATATTCAATGATGTTTTGAGCGGTTGTCTTTCCAATACCTGAAACATGATTTAAAAGACTGTAGGATGCAGTGTTTAAATCAACACCGACCTCATTAACTACCTTTTCAACAACACCATCTAAAGATTCAGACAATTGTTTCTGATTCATGTCATGCTGATATTGCCCAACACCGATTGATTTAGGATCTATCTTTACAAGTTCGGCCAAAGGATCCTGAAGTCTTCTTGCAATTGAAACCGCACTTCTTTCACCTTCAGAGAAATCTGGAAACTCCTCATCAGCCAATTTTGACGCTGAATAAACAGATGCCCCCGCCTCATTAACGATTATGTATTCAACATTAGTTCCTCTAATTATTCTTGCAACAATTTCTTCTGATTCTCTTGAAGCTGTTCCATTACCTATAGCGATGACATTAATGTCATATCTGTCAATTAACTCTCGAACTGTTTTAATGGATTCATCAACCTTATTTTGAGGTGCTGTCGGATATATTAATGATGTGGCAAGAACTTTTCCGGTTTCATCAATTATAGCCAGTTTGCAGCCTGTTCGAAAAGCCGGATCCCATCCCAAAATGGTTTTACCGACAAGTGGAGATTCCATTAGAACCTGGTTTAAGTTCTGGGCAAATACTTCAATTGATTTTTCTTCAGCCTTTTCTGTCAGGTAATTTCTAATCTCCCTTTCAATAGCAGGTGAAATCAATCTTTTATAAGCATCGGCAATAGCTTCCTTGATAATTGGTGTTGTATAACGGTTATATTCTATTTTTTCTGGAATTTTTGAAATGTTTTTTAGAGTGTGCCTTTCCAAATACCTTAAAACATCCTCGCTGTCACATTCAATCTTAGCCTTTACAATTCCCTCTTTTTCTGCCCTATTAATAGCCAAAATTCTGTGAGGGGGAATTCCTTTAATGTTTTCTGAGTAATTATAATACACCTCATATTCGCTGGAACTGTCCTTATCTTTGGCTTTTGATGTAATTTGACCGGTAAAAAAAGTATTTTTTCTGATTTTTCCTCTAAAATCAGAGTTATCCGATATTATCTCAGCAATTATATCCTGAGCTCCCTGTATGGCTTCATCAGGTGTTTTAACCTCATCATTAACATAGCTTTTAGCAATTTTTTTAACGGACTGCTTAACTTCCTGTGCAAGTATGACCTCAGCCAATGGCTCCAGACCTTTTTCTTTGGCTTTGGTTGCTCTTGTTTGCTTTTTGCTTTTATAAGGCCTATAGAGATCCTCAAGTTCAACCAATGTGGAGGCATTTAAAATCTGATTTTTCAAATCGTCATCGAGTTTTCCAAGCTCATCAATTCTTTTTAATATCTTTTCCTTTTTATCTTCGAGATTTCTAAGATATTTCAATCTTTCATCAAATTTCCTTAATGTCTCATCATTAAGTGAACCTGTAACATCTTTTCTATACCTTGCTATAAAAGGTATTGTGTTTCCATCATCAATAAGATTTATAACTTTTTTTACCTGCCAATTAGCTAAATTTAATTCTTTTTCTAAAGTACTAACAATCATTAGATTAGTATTAGATTAATTTAAAATTTAAAATTTTTTGTTAATTTTACAAAAAGCTTTATACTATTTAAATAATAAAATTATTAATGAATTAAATAAATTACGGTGAATTTAGTGTATTGGTTTTTTGTAATACTTACTTTTTTACTGGCTAGCATAAAAACTGAAAAGCCTAAAAAATATCAGAAGGTATCAGTAATTATTCCAGCCTACAACGAGGAAGAAACCGTTGCTAAAGTAGTTGAAGTGGTTAAAAAGGTATCATTTGTTGATGAAATCATTGTTGTTAATGACGGATCAACCGACAACACTACTCAAGAGGCTGAAAAAGCCGGTGCCATTGTAATTACTCATGAAACCAACAAAGGAAAAGGTCAGGCATTATATACCGGTTATAAAGAATCTGAATGTGATATTATAGCTTTTATTGATGCTGACATTTACAATTTGACTTCTAAAAAGGTCGAAGCGATGATTATGCCCATCCTTGAGGGCAAGGCTGAAATCACAAAGACTAAATTCGCCCGTGAAAGTGGACGTGTAACTGAACTAACTGCAAAACCACTCCTTAACTTCTTTTTCCCAGAAATTAACTTTGAACAACCTTTGAGTGGACAATTTGCGGCTCGTAAAGAAGTATTGAAAAAGATGAAATTTGAAACAGACTACGGTGTCGATGTGGGAATCGTTATTGATGCCAATGTTTTAGGAATATCAATTTTAGAAGTGGACATCGGTGCAATCCAACATGACATGTCTCCCCTTTCTGATTTGAATTTGATGGCTAATGAAGTTGTAAGAACAATCATCAACCGTGCAAACAAATACGGCAGAGTTACAATGATTGATGACATTGGATATTACATCAGAATGTCCATCGTTGGTTTATCCCTTGTTATTTTAGGATTGTTCACAATATTTTTTGTAAAATTCGTCCCCCTTGAAATAGCAGTTATTTTAACCATAATCGGCATTATAATTGCAATATATTACATCATTAAAGTTATTGTACAGTCTATCGTTATGTTTAGAAAGACACCCGGAAGAAATCTCATAAGGTCATTTATTAAGATTCATTTCCCGATGATTATTTCAATCATCATTCTCCTTTTGATGATATCCACATTCATCGGCGCAGCCCACTTTGATAATGGGGTTTTGTCAGTGGAACCTAACTCAAGAAACCTAATTATATATGCGGACAATTCCCAGCATTCCAATACAATTTCTGCCAGAGGTCCATACACTATCGATACTGCAATTGAAAATGAAACAACACAAATTCGCATGCCTGCTGATGCAATGGTAACGTTGGGCGTCAGCATCAATGATACGATAGCAATCAATGGAGAGGAATATCTCATTAATGAAACAAGAGCCGGAGAGTCTGATATTTTCAGATTGCCTCTTGATGCTAAAAAAGCATTGGATTTAGAAACAGGCGCTGTTATTCAAAATAGCCGTTTAAAAGAAATATTTGAAGGTTCCGGAGTAATTCACAATCATTATGGTGAAAATGTCACAATTTCTGAAGACTACCTCATAACATCAAGAGATAAGGTTTCATGCATTTATGAAGTGGTAATCGATAATGCATCTGTAGTTACTTCCCATGGAATATTCAAGGAAAATTCCTCCTATGACATTAATGTAAATGGGGAACTCGTAGATACAATTACCTATTCAAATCAAACATTCGACCATAATGTTAGCGAAATCACATATCAAGACCATAACATTACAATTAAATTCGAACAAACAAACAGTACTTCAATAAAACAATTCTTAAGACAGACACAGAATACTTTCCTGAACATATATCTGGATTAGATAGAATTAAAAAAAAATAGTTAAAAATCTAAGAATTAATCTTAGATTATTTTTTGTCATATGCTTTTACTGCTTCTTCAACATCATTGTAAAGACCAAGTGCCGCCAAAGCACCAACCTTACCCTGTTCACCAGTAACGGCAATCAAAGGTATGTTCAATTCTTCTGCAACACTTTCTGCAGTTTCAACATCCATCATTCCAGATTTGGTAGCAATTGAATATTCCCTCAATTTTTCAGGAATGTCAAGACCTTCTAAAATAGCTATAGCTGTCTTGTCGGATAATGTATCTCTTTTGAGGATTTCAATAACTCTATTGATTAAATCTTCTTTTTTGGATTCTTCAACTGCGAATGTTAAAGCAATAGAAACACAATTTTGAGTTTTATGAGGATTATGTGGATATAACTGTACAATTATATGGTCCAGATATTCATAACCTTCACTTGCAAGTTCCACACCTAAGTTATGAGCCATTGTCCAGGTAGCTCCAGCATCTTTGGTATCAGTATCATCTACACCAATGACTACTTTTTCAAGTTTTGGAGTTACCACAGTTGCTTTTCCGGCTTTTGATCCTCCACCAACTTCAATAAGCTCAACATATTTTACTCCTTCACCCATTCCTCTGCACATTCCAGCACCGACACCGGCACCGGCAAGTCCTGCATGGGTTACTTTTACCTCATCACCATCAATGACAATCTCATCGATTCCGGCCGCATTGAAACTGGCTTTTAGGTCCAGCGGTGCTGAACCCACATGACATGAGTAAACATGTTTATTTCCATCACGGTAAGCTGAATCTATCAACTCAGAATTATTTCTGTATTGATTCAGTAACCAATGAGAACCGGAAATACATGGATGGTACTCTACAATTTCTACTTTATCCCCATCAACTATGGTTAGCACCTTTTCGTATGGTGCTATCCAAGGATCTTGGAATTTTTCTCTTAGTTCATTAGGTTTTAAGATTTCCATCCAATCACTAGATTTCTTTTAATCTGTCGCACATTTTAATTGCTGCTTCAACAGCACTTTTTGCGTTTTTAACACGTCTGTGAGCATCTAATCTGGTCATTCCAGGACCAGTGATACCAAGAGCTACAGGAGTATCATATTCTAATGCTAAATCGGCGATTTTACGTGAAGCGTGTTGTGCTACAATTTGATCGTGGTCTGTTGCACCTTCAATTACAGCACCTAATGTGATGATAGCGTCATATTCACCTTTTTGCAATAATTTTTTAATTACAAGAGGCATGTCGAATACGCCAGGTACAGCTACCACTTTTGTAATTTCACAATCTCTATTTTTAGCTTCAGCTTTAGCCAATTCCAACATCATTTGAGTTATATCATAATTAAATTCTGCAACAACCGCTGCAATTTCATATTTTACCATTTTATCTACCTCTTTTTTTAATTAAGCTCCACTGCTGAATATAATGAGAAGGAATCCAGCAACCCCACTGACTACCATAATGAATATGATAAAAAGTGCTGCCATTTGCATTCTAGTTAATTTTTTAAAATTCATATTTTTATTCTCCATTTATTTTTCATAAATTATTTTTAACTGCTTCAGCAAGTTCCATTGTACTTGCAGAACCGCCTAAATCACCAGTTAAAATATTACCGTCATTCAATACTTTTAAAATTGCCGCATCAAATTTATCAGCGGCTTCATTTTCACCAATGTATCTAAGCATCATCACTGCAGATAGCATCATCGCTATTGGATTAGCTTTTCCCTGACCTGCAATGTCCGGTGCTGAACCGTGAACCGGTTCGAACAATGCACCATCTTCACCTATATTTGCAGATGGAATTAATCCTAATCCTCCAACGAGCCCTGCACCTTCATCAGACAATATGTCTCCGAAAAGGTTTGTTGTTACAATAACTTCAAAGCTTTCAGGTTGTGTAATAAGATACATTGCAGTTGCATCCACATAAAAGTCCTCAGTTGCAATATCAGGATAGTCTTTAGCAACCTCATAGAAAATTTCTTTAAACAACCCGTCAGTCTTCTTCAATACATTAGCTTTGTGAACAGCAGTGACTTTAGATTTGTTATTTTCCACTGCATAATTAAATGCATAGTCAATGATACGTTTTTCAGCCTCTTTTGTTATAATACGTTTTGCTATTGCACCTTCATCAGTGTAAGACTCCTCATCTGCAATATACATACCTTCGGTATTTTCACGAACAATCATGAAATCAATATTTTCAAATAATGAATTTGTATTCGGATATGTTTTTACCGGCCTTAAATTAGCAAACATTTTCATTTCCTGACGTATTTTAACAATAACATCAGCTGCAGTCTCACCTGCTGCACCAAATAAGCAAGCATCGGCATTGCGAATAATGTCTAAAGTTTCACTGGGAAGAGCAGTTCCGGTTTTTTCAAGACATTCATCGCCCGCTTCTGCATAAACATAATCGAAATCAATATTTAAACTATCAAGAACAAGAAGTGTAGCTTCCATTACTTCCTTACCTATTCCATCTCCAGGAACAATAGCTATTTGATACTTATCTTTTGTTTTTGAGGTACTCAATTAAACCACCTTGTTCTAATATTTCCAACATGAATAGAGGTAATTTTTTAAATTCTATTGTATCTCCATTTTGATTGGTTATTAAACCATTATCCATGTCAACTTCAATTTCCTCTTCATTTTCGACTAATTCTGTGATTCCTGGAGCTTCAAGAAGTGGAACACCAACATTTGTAGCGTTTCTGTAAAAGATTCTTGCAAAGGATTCTGCTATTACAGCTGAAACCCCAACGCCCTTAAGTGCAATCGGCGCATGCTCACGTGATGAGCCGCAACCGAAATTCCTTCCGGCCACGATGAAATCTCCTTTTTTACATTTTTTGCTAAAATCAGCATCCAAACCTTCCATACAATGTTCAGCCAATTTTTCTTCATCTGTGTAAATCAAATATCTTCCAGGAACAATAATATCAGTGTCAATATCGTCTCCAAATTTCCATGCAGTTCCTTTCACAATATCACTCCGGCGCTACAATTCTTCCTTCAATAGCTGAAGCCGCAGCAACAGCCGCTGAGGATAAAAATACTTTTCCTTCAGGTGAACCCTGTCTACCTTTAAAGTTTCTGTTTGAAGTGGAAAGGCTTACTTCTCCAGGACCTATAATTCCAGTGTGTCCCCCAAGACATGGCCCGCAGCAAGGAGCTGAAACGAGAGCTCCAGCATCAACGAATATTTTTAGAAGTCCTTCATCAAGTGCCCTTGAGTAAACTTCTTTTGATGCCGGAATAACAAGCATTCTTGTTCCTTTAGCTACCTTTTTACCTTTCAATATTTTTGCGGCCTGTCTTAAATCGCTTAACCTTCCGTTTGTACAGGAACCTAAAAATACCTGATCCAGTTCCTGGTCGACTTCACTCACGGGCCTCACATTATCAACATGATGAGGACAAGCGACTTGAGGTTCCAAATCACTTACGTCAATATCAATTATATTAAGAGATGAAGAATCCAAATCAGTTTTATAAACTTTATACGCCTTATTTGAGCGTTTTTCAACATAATCTATTGTTTTTTGGTCAGGCTCTACCAAACCGGTTTTTCCACCCATTTCAATAGCCATATTACATAAAACCATCCTGTCGGATACGCTCATGTCACTTACGGTTTCACCGGCAAATTCGCATGCCTTGTATGTAGAACCGTCAACACTGACCTGGCCGATAATATGCAAAATCACATCCTTTGCATAGACGTTTTCCTTAAGCTTGCCTGTAATTTCAAATCTGTTGGTTTCAGGCACTTTTAACCACAAGTTACCTTCGGCGAAAACCATCGCCATGTCAGTTGAACCAATACCAGTAGCAAATGCTCCCAATGCACCATGAGTACAGGTATGTGAATCAGCACCCACAATTACCTCTCCAGGCACAACATGACCCAATTCCGGAAGAATCTGATGGCAAACACCAGCATTAACATCATAAAAATGTTCAATATTTTGCTTTCGAACAAACTCTCTCATTAGTATATGGTTATTAGCCGAGTCAATTGAGTCGGCTGGAACTTGATGATCAAATGGAATGACTATTTTTGACTGATCCCAGACTTTTTCAGCTCCAATTTTTTCAAAAGATTCTACTGAAAGAGGCCCAGTTAAATCATGCGTCATTGCTACATCGATATTTGCTATTACAATATCTCCAGCTTCAACTTCATCTTTACCGGATGCTCTAGCTAATATTTTTTCTGACATTGTCGGCATATTTTCAACCTCTTAATAATGAGTAATATATGTTTTTTATAAAATATATAAGTTGTTTATTTTTGGAAAAACTGAATTTTTTAATATTTTAAATTTATATATAATGTATTCCAAAATAATATCATGAGCTCATTTTTGAATAAACTTAGAAAAAAAGAAGAACCTATTGTAGAAGAACAAGGCCCAGTTTGGGACGATAGGATTTTCTGGGTTTCAACAATGCAAAAAATAGCTTTTCCTGTATTGAATAACCTTGCAAAGGGAAATTTAAGGAAAAACATGCCTTATGAGTCAACTTCACTTGAAGGACAGAAATTTTCCTATCTTGAGGCTTTTGCACGTGTGTTCAATGGAATTGCACCTTGGTTGGAGTTAGGACCCGATAGTTCAGAGGAAGGTATAGTCCGTGAAAAATACATTAGAATGACAAAAAGGGCTATTTCAAATGCAGTTAACCCCAACAATAACGATTATATTTTTGTAGTTGAACCAAAACAATCTTTAGTTGATGTTGCTTTATTTGCTCAAGGATTGCTAAGGGCTAAAAATCAAATTTGGCTTAATTTACAAATGGATGATCAAGCAAGAATTATCCGTGAACTCAAAAATACACGGGTCATTGCACCCTATGAGAATCATTGGTTATTATTTACCTCCATGATTGAAGCTGCTCTTTTGGAATTTACAGGAGAATGTGATAAAGAGCGTTTAAGTTATGGTGTTCGTAGATTCAGAGATGAATTTTACATGGGAGACGGAATCTACTCCGATGGAGAAGATTATACTTCCGGTTATTTCAACAGTATCGTGATTCATCCAATGCTAAACGATATTCTAAAAGTTATGAGAAAATATGGAATAAGTGAAGGCGAATTTCTGGATGTCCAGCTGATGAGGTCTTCAAGATTATCATCCCAATTAGAGAGAACAATCTCCCCTGATGCAACATATCCTCTTGTAGGAAGTTGTCTTGCTTATCGTTGCGGCATTTTCCATTTACTATCACAAGCGGCTTTATTAAAGATTTTACCAAGAAATATTAATCCATCTCAGGTTAGGTCTGCCCTGACAGCCGTTTTGA
Source organism: Methanobrevibacter sp. (assembly GCA_017473945.1). Lineage (GTDB taxonomy): Archaea > Methanobacteriota > Methanobacteria > Methanobacteriales > Methanobacteriaceae > Methanocatella. The sequence continues at coordinate 11,320 of JAFUIW010000128.1, forward strand.
AAAAGCAATTTGGAGACAATCATAACTTTTCAAGTGCCGGATGGTTACTTGTTGGATTAAACGGTTCACAAATAGATATTTCTGAAAGTGATATCAACACAGGCAGTCTTTATTTCTGTTGCGCTATATTTTTAGCTTTAGGACTTCCAGCTTCAGACTTGTTCTGGACAGAACCTTTCGCCGAATGGACCAGCATGCAGGCATGGAACGGACATCCTGTACAAAAAGATCAATCAATTGATTTTTAAATTTTTTTTCTTTTTTTAGTGCGACAAGCAATTGTCTTTTAAATTTTGTTATATGAACTCATTGTTTTTTTTTTGAGAGTTTTATGTCAGTACAACTATTAGTATGTTGTTAATCCTGTTATGAGGGTTATTCTCGCTCGAAACTGCGTCACTGGCGACGGTGGGGTGGGTTGCATGAGAGTTTAAAGCTCAATTCTCAATCATA
>JAFUIW010000129.1 GCA_017473945.1 Methanobrevibacter sp.
ACGATGATATTGACTCTATTTTTTAAAAATAATAAAAATCCTTTTGTACTATCAAAAGGCAATCAAAATTAATATGAAATATTAAAAAAACAAGCTCAAATTAATGAGTTTAATCGGGTAAAAAATTCAGACCCCTAAATTTTTTCTTTTCAGAACCTGTTTGTAGAATTAGTCTTGATTTTCCTATGCCTTTGCTTTATTTCTTAGACAGTATTGCTCAAAAAGATGATAAAATCATTTTAATTAATGTAAATCAAGAAAATAACTTATTTGATGAAGAATTTGTATGTAATGGAACCAAACCCATTGAATTAGATAATTTATCTCATGTTTACGTTCAAAAATATAAAAAAGAATGGGAAAAACATACAATAACTGAAACAACTGATTTAGATCATGTTGTTGATGAAAATTGTAAGTTTAGTAATTTTTTAGCCGAATTGATTGTCCAAATTGCAAGTATTGAGCAAATATCATATGAAAAAATTAGTGAAATTATAAACCTATTTTTCGGCATCAATATTCCAAGACAAAGAGTACATGATTTATTTAACAAAAAAATTGATGAATATACAAGTATGAGCATTCAGGAGCTTCAAGAAGAAATATTAAATGGAAATATTGAATTTAGTGGCATTGTGCATTATGATGAAGAATATTTGTGGATCAAACACCAACCATATGTAAGATTAACATTATTGGACGCTAAAAACAAGCTGATAATCGAAGATACAGTAATTCCAAGATATAATTTCACAAAAGATTATATTAAACTATTTTTAGAAGCATCATTGGAAAATTTAGAAGTTAAAACAATTGTAACCGACGGATATCATGCATATTCTGGAATAATTGAAGAATTGGAGTTTAATCATCAAAGATGCTCATTTCATTCAATGAAAAATCTCATGGATGATTTAGTAAAGAAACACAATGGTTTGAATCGTAAAATAAAAACATTAAACAAGGAAATTCCAAAATTAGAAAACCAAATAAAAGAAATAGAAGAAAAATACAAAGGACAAAAAGGAAGAACACGAAAAGATGACACTCAACGAAAAAATGATAATGCTAAAAAGAAAAAATTAAAAAAGGAACTAAGTGAGAAAAAAGCCCTGCGAAAAAAATACAAGAAAATACTCGAAGAAGATGACAAATTAGTGAAAAAAATAAGCCTAATTTTCAAATCAAAAACATATAAAACAGCAAAAAAGAGATTCTTCAAATTATACAGGAAACTCGAAGAACTGCCAGAAGAAATACAAAAATACTTAAAAAGACTATCAAAATACCTTGAAAAAGCAATACAACACACAATAAACAAGAAAATACCAAGTACAAACAACTTAATCGAATGCTTTTACAGAACTACACTTCCAGGAAAAGTAAAAAAGACATTCAAAACTTACAAAGGACTATTAAACAGAATAACACTCAACAACATACGATGGATCAGGCGATGTGCACTAAATAGGGAAAAATAGAAATCAGTACTAAAACGGACACTCCCAGTAAATAAGTTTAATTAAAAAAATAAAATCAAATACTTGCTTAAAATAAAAATACAAATCAAACAAATATTTAAAAAATTATCGACTTACCTCTTAAACATTCAATATTCTTTCAAAAATATTTTATATATAAACAATTGCATTATACAAGAGAGATAAAATATGAAGAAAAATTCAAACATTGAAATAATATAGATGACCCTAAAAAGGCCATCAATAAACTGTCAGTGCTAATCATTGCCCGTGTGCTTTTAATTTTTGCAAAAAACATTATAGATATCATATAGTAGCGGGACTCAGTACAGAACCATTAGTAGTACTATGATACATTACACCATTGTTCATGGTTTTTATTGAAATAAAAATGGAATCGGAGACAGTAGTAACTCTACAATACCTGTTGCAACATACTGACACCAGATTTGTAGATACACCAACAGCAGAACCAAAATTTATAATTTTTCAATTTTTTCAACAGACAAACCAGTAATTTCTGAAATCTCCAAAATAGAAAGCTTCCCCTTCAAATTTGCAGCAATCTCAGAAGCCTTTTCATCACGACCTTCCACAATACCTTCAGTCCTACCTTCAGTCCTGCCACTTTCAACTAAAGCCTTTTCACGTTCAACCAAAAACCCTGCAAACATAGTAATCCTCTCCATAAACTCATTCAACAAATCCACATCACCATCAGCAACAATATCAGCTACAACATACTGACATTGTTTAATTTGTGACTGTTCATCCTCATTAAATATTTTTTCATCATTAACAATATCAAAAACTTCAAAAGCTGCTTTTACCCTATCAACATTACCCATTAACGGAATGAATATCAAATCATAATGGTCAGTTGAGGAAAGTTTCTCTTGATTTTTAATTTTGTTTTTAATGTTAATTAATTTTTCCAAACCATCGAACTCTGAATAGAAAAATAATTTGGGTTCAAAGTGGAAGTATTTTGAGATGAAAGCAATTTTTTCAGAATTAACCCTTGAACCGGCAGACACTATGTTTGTTTCCACATGTCTTCCACTTACAACCCTGAGATTAACCGCATATTGAGCACATCTCAAAAGAAAGTCCCCATCCAAGTCTCCGGTTTGAAATTCCACATTCATCAATGTCCCGTCATCAAGTTCCAAAACTCCATCCATGAATTTTGACCTAAATGTAGGGATTATCAGTTCGGTAGGATAGAATCCAACCACCTCTCTTGTATCGCCCATTGCACGCAATATTTCCTGTGCAAACGCAATCAATACCAACTTCTGTAATGTATCATATCTTTTGTTGATATACATTTTTTCACCATATCTTTTTGAATATGGTATGTCGACATACACAAGAATATTATATGTTTTAATTATATTTAAATCGTCCAGTTTGAAATTAAAGCATTTTTATGACTTTAAATCAATTTTAAATAGTTTTAACAATACTTTGATTTGGCACCATTAACTTTATATGGTAACACTTGCATATACAAGAGTATAATTGCATATGCAAGAGAGGTAAATTATGGAGAAAAATTCAAACATTGAAATGATTACAGGAGACCCTAAAAAGGCCATCAACAAACTTTCAATACCAATTATAGCAAGCATGTTTCTGATTTTTGCAAACAACATCATTGACAGTATTTGGGTGGCAGGACTCGGTGCTGAACCTTTGGCGGCACTCGGATACATTACACCACTGTTCATGATCCTGGTTGGATTTGGAAACGGTATCGGAGCCGGGGGCAATTCATTAATATCAAGATACATAGGAGCAGAAGACAAATCATCAGCAAACAATGCAGCAATGCACAACCTGATTTTAAGCGTCATAATATCAGTAGTACTTGGAATACTATTTATCATATTCATGGAGCCAATGCTGAACATTATGGGTGCAAGCAGCGTTTTAAGCTATGCTATGGACTATGGATTCATAATATTTGCATGGACATTTGCAATATTAATGCCTCCAATTGTAGGAGGAGCTTTCAGAGCGGAAGGAGACATCAAAAGAGCAACACTTCCTATTGCATTAGCGGCAATCATCAACATGATTCTAGATCCTATTTTCATCTACACCATGGGAATGGGAATTAAAGGAGCCGCATGGGCAACAGCACTCGGACCGTTCATAAGCTTACTTTTAATGTTTTACTGGATTTTCGTTAAAAAGGACAGTTACTTAACATATAACTTTAAAGATTTCCACAATGACCTGAAAATGTATAAGGACATCCTTGTTGTAGGTATTCCTGCAAGCCTAGAGCAGCTAATATTATCAGCGCTGACAATTGTCGTCAATTTCATGCTGACAATAGTATCAGGACCAATTGCCGTTGCTGTTTATACTGCAGGCTGGAGAATAATAAATATCGGAATGCTTCCGGCAATAGGAGTTGGAACTGCAGCAATATCCGTTGCGGGAGTTGCTTACGGAGCCAGAAAATATGAAAACTTAAGAGTCGTTGCGAGATATGCAGTTAAAGTTGCATTTATAGCTTCAATAATTGTGTGCATCATCTTAAATGTATTTGCAAATCAGATTGCATTCATATTCTCATATTCAGAAAGCAGCGCCCAACTTGAACCGTTAATTGCAAGTTTCCTACAGCTGATGTGCCTGTTTATTCTGTATGTTCCGTTTGGAGCCAGTGCAGGTAACGTGTTCCAGGGAGTCGGAAAAGGAACAATATCATTTTTACTTACAACATTCAGGGAATTCGTGCTTGTATTAATATTCGCATATCTTTTGGGATTCGTTTTCAATATGGGTGAAACCGGAATATACTATGGAATGCTTCTTGGCGGAGGAATAGGATCATTAATATGTTATGCATGTATAGAACTCTACATTAACAAGCTGATTAAAGGTGGAAGCCATGGCGTTTGATGAAAACATTCCGACAGCACCCCTCATTTCCATAATCTACAGGGAACATGCAAAATTCATTAACGAAATCGTAAAGGAGGAAGGATTGAGTTTTGGCCTTCATCCTCTCCTGATAAACATATACAAAAACGAAGGGATAAACCAGGAGCAGTTAGCACAAGCGTTCCATTTGAATGAAAGCACAATAACAAGAAACCTTAAAAAACTAGAGGCTAAAGGATTTATAGAAAGAACAAAAGATAAAAGAAAAAAGATAATTAAAGTGACTCCAAAAGGTGAGAAAAGCGCCCAGAAAGTAATGGACTATGACGAAAAATGGGACGGGAAAATTAAAGAAAATCTAACTGACGAAGAATACGATAATTTCTTAAAAACACTTAGAAAAATCAGTGAGGAATTAATATGAACAAAACTATAGAAGATTTAAAAACAAGAAGAAGCATCAGAAAATTCAAGGACGAACAGATTTCAGACGAAGAGTTGAAAACCATTTTAGAAACTGGAACATATGCGCCAACCGCAAGAGGTGCACAATCCCCCAAAATTGTTGTAATACAAAACCCTGAAACCATCAAGGAATTTTCAGCATGGAACAGAAGATATTTCCCGGTTGACGTGCCGGAGGACATGGACCCATTTTATGGTGCAAAAACACTTTTGATTGTTTTGGCAGACAGTGAAATGCCGACTTACATTGAAGACGGAGCAAGTGTGCTTGCAGTGCTTGTAAATGCGGCCCATGCAGTTGGTGTTGGATCCTGCTGGATTCACAGAGCACGCGAGGAATTTGCGTCCGAAAAAGGAAAAGCACTATTAAAAGAATGGAGAATACCTGAAAGCTATGAGGGCATCGGTCACGTGGTATTAGGATATCCAGACATGGAATCACCGGAACCGTTACCTAGAAAAGAAGATTACATTCACTATGTGGATTAAATCTTCACTTTTTTCTCTTTTTTGTAATGTTTTTTGAAGTCACATCATCACTCCAAAATCCCTCAACCATGCAAACATAATCAAAATATTCATGAGTTCCAAATTCGATAGTTTCAATCTTAACAAAACCATCTTAAATCAATGAATTAAGTTATTTTTAACATTTTGATGAGATTTTTTCCGAGTCAACTCCTAATTTGCAGCATTATCAATTATATTGAATGAAAATTCAGCAAATTGAGATTCATCAATTAAACCGCTATTATATAATCGGCGAATTAAATCATTGTGATCCAATTGAAAAAACTGCTCACATTTAACTATATCATTAGTCCAATTATCAATATTATTTGATTCAATAAAATCGTTTAAAGCCAAATCACTCATTAAAAAATTAGAAGCAAATTCATCTGCCCTATCTTCAATTTTATCTTTAAAACCATCAGAACAGATGAAAAAATTCTCACTATCATCAAACAGGTGATATAATTCATGGGCCAATGTGAAGTTTTGACGCCCTTTGGAATGGGAGAAATTAACCAGTATTAATGAATCCACATCATCTTTAAAGCAACATCCACTCACACTTCGTTTCATTGGAAACCACACGATTGTCAAGTTTGGAATCTTTTGTGGAAGCAAATTAAAAATATCAATTGGACAATATTCATCAAGCCCCAACTGTCTTTTTAAACTTTTAAAAACAATTAATAACTAAAAAAAAAATCATATAAATTAAATATATTTTAATATTAAATTTAATAAAATAAAATGTTAAAAATTGATATTTTAAACAAAAATCTAATTTAATAATATATTCCAAAAAAGAAATGAAAAGATGAGTTAAATCTACTCATCTACATTTTTTCAGGTGCTGATACACCTAAAATATCTAAAGCATTTTTAATTGTTGTTTTTGCTCTGTCAACCAAAATCAACCTTGTATCTTCCACATCAGAGCCTATAACTTGTTCTGATTTGTAGAACTTGTTGAATGAACCAGCTAAATCCTGACAGTATTGTGTGATATTGTGAACCCTTTTCTTGTTTGCACAGTCTTCAACAACCTGAGGGAATTTAGCTATTTGTCTGATTAAGTCTTGTTCTGCCTCATCAGGAGTCCAGTCGTCAGCAACCTCTAAAGAGCTGATGTCTTTTCCTGATTTTTGAAGCAATTTGTTTGCCCTTGCATGAGCATACTGAATTGATGCACAACCTCTCTCAAAGCTTAATGCCTCATCCCATTTGAATGTTAAGTGTTTTTCAGGAGATAATTTTGCAATGAAGAACCTTATAGCTCCAACACCAATCTCTTCAGCCATAGGTGCAATTTCCTCTTCAGACAAATCAGGATTTCTTGACTTGATTTCATCATGAGCCCTTAAGACCGCCTCGTCAATTAATTCATCAACTGATACGAATTTACCTTTACGGGTTGACATTGATCCTTCAGGAAGTGTAATGAATTCATAGAATATCACTTCAGGAGCTTCCTGTCTGAATATTTCTTCAAATATGACTTTAATCTGTTTTGCAGCCAATTTATGGTCAGAACCTAAAATATCAAGTACTGTGTCACCCAAGGTAGCTTTGTATTTATGGTATGCCAAATCACGGGTTGAGTAAAGTGATGTGCCGTTGGACCTTCTGAGTACAAATTCCTTTTCAATGTTGAAATCAGTCAAATCAATGTATAAAACATCATTTTCCCTTGTAAATCCTTCCCTTTGGATGTAGTTTACAAGACCGTCGACTTCACCGTTTCTGACGAACTGTCCTTCCCATACGAAGTCATCATGTTTGATGTTCATCCTTAAGAGAGATTCCTTCATTCCTGAAATACATTTTGAAACGACATCTTCAAAGACTTTGTTGAGCTCTGCATCAGAACCTTCCTCATATTTTTGGATTAATTCATCAACTTTAGCGTTTAAAGCTTCATCTTCCTCTACAGCCTTGTTTGCATCAAAGTATAATTTACCTATCTTGTGGTCAATCTTGTCCCCATCATAGTCTTCAATCTTAAGGCCACATTCGGTTATTCCACATACTATAATAGCTATTTGTCTTCCCATGTCGTTTACATAGTATTGGGTTATGACATCTCTTCCAGCCAATTTTAAAAGTCTTGAAAGTGAATCTCCAAAAATGGAGTTTCTGATGTGTCCAATGTGTAATGGACCATTTGGATTTGCTGAAGTGTGTTCCAATACGATTTTTTCGCCGTAATCAGGAAGCTGTCCATAGTTTTCATCGACTTTTTCCAAAAGCATTTTTGAGAATTTGTCATAATCAATAAAGAAATTCACATAAGGTCCGAAGTTCTGGACTTTTGTGAAAATTTCAGGAACTTCAATCTTTTCAACTAAATCTTTTGCAACCTCAGGAGGTGAAGTTCTCAATTTTTTAGTAAGCGCAAAGGCAATTGTACTTGCCAAGTCTCCTAAATCTGGATTTGGAGGGAATTCCAATTTGAAATCCCTATCGATTTCTACATCATATTGATCTAAAGCCTTATTAATAGCTTCAATCGCTTGTTTTTCAATTTCAAAATACATTAACTCACCTTAATAATTATAAACCTCTTAACCAGAGGGATAGATAACCTATCTTCGGAATAATAGCCAAATTATCGCCTAATGTAACGACTTTTTCTTTTATTTGGCCTGCATTAACATAATACGGATCTGGAGAACCGTTATTGTCCCCTTTTATTACATACATCGTAGTTCCATTGATGTCAACAATGTTGATAACTCTATGGATTACCGGCTGGTTATACCATGCAGCGTCATAAACGACTACATCCCCAACCTTTACATCCTTAGGGTCGAATTCATGGATTCCTAAAAAATCGGCCTTTTCAACAAGGACTATGTCTCCCCTATAGAATGCCGGTTCCATACTTCCTGAAACAACGACGTTTAAATGCTGAGCAGCAATCAGAACTATTACAAGAATAACTATGTATGATGCCACTTCCTTAAAGTCTATTTCCATTGTATTACCTTCTTCTTTTCTTGAATGCTTCACCCAGTGCAATTTCTATTGCATCTGAGGTTTTTTGTATATCCTCCATTGTGTGTGCGTTTGAAATGAAGTTACATTCAAACTGAGATGGAGGAATAAAAATACCTTGTTTAAGCAAGGATTTGAAGTATCTTAAGAATTGTCTTCTGTCAGATTCCTGAGCATCAGCATAATTGTAGACTGGCGCAGGATTGAAATAAATCTGAAACATTGATGCAAGTCCAACAGGTTGGACATTGTATTCCTCATCGTCGATAATGGATTGTATATTTCCCCTAAGGAAATTACCTTTTCTTTCAAGCTCCTTGTAAAATGCATCATCGAGTTGTTTCAATGTTGAAATACCTGCCTGTACAGATACAGGGTTTCCTGAAAAAGTACCTGCCTGATAGACAGGACCTTGAGGTGCAATGAGTTCCATGATTTCTCTTTTTCCACAGAATGCACCCATCGGAAGACCTCCACCAACGATTTTACCCAAAGTTGTTAGGTCAGGAGTTACTCCATAATATTCTTGAGCTCCACCGCGAGATGCTCTAAAACCTGTGATAACTTCATCAAATATCAATACGATACCATTTTCTTCAGTGATTTTTCTTATAAATTCCAAAAATCCCGGTTTAGGCTCGATACAACCGACATTGCCCATGACAACTTCCATAATTATACAGGCAATGTTTTCACCTTCTTTTTCTATAAGATCTGTTAAGGCCTCTTCATCATTGAACGGAACTGACAATGTATTTTTAGTGGTGTCAACAGGAATTCCTGCACTGTCCGGTAGTGTAGCGGCTCCGGAACCTCCCTTAACCAGTACATAGTCATGCGCTCCATGGTAAGCTCCTTCAAACTTGACTATTTTGTCTCTTCCAGTGTAACCTCTTGCAAGCCTGATTGCACTCATAGTGGCTTCAGTACCACTGTTTGCAAATCTTACCATTTCAGCAGATGGAATTCTGTCAACAACTTCCTTCGCCAATTTGATTTCGTTTTCTGTAGGAGTACCATATGCAGTACCTATAGTCAACTGATTGGAAACTTCCCTTACAACTTTAGGGTCAGCATGTCCCAAAATTAATGGACCATAAGCCATACAATGGTCAATGTAAGTTTTTCCGTCAACATCAGTGAGTTTTGATCCTCCAGCACTTTTTACGAAAAACGGATAAGGCTTAAACGCACGCACCGGAGAGTTTACTCCACCAGGAAAATAATTTTTAGATTCGTTGAACAATTCTTCAGAATACATTATATCACGCTATAAATGTTGGATTAATGAATTTACACAAGCTACTGCAATTGGAGTTCCACCTTTTGGCCCTTCAACAATTATGTTGGGAATATTAGAGTTGTGCAGTGCCTCTTTTGAATCGGCTGCCCCTACAAAACCAACAGGAACACCTACAATTGCCTTAAGATTCATTTCACCTTTTTGGTATAAATCCATAGCTTCAAAAACAGCAGTTGGAGCATTTCCAGAAACGACAATACCTTCAAAATCATTAGCAGCAGCATATCTCATTGCAGCCGCAGCCCTTGTGATTTGCTCTTCTTTAGCAATTCTAATTACTTCTTCATTTCTGATATAACACTCAACTTCACCCTCATACCTTGTAATACCATATTTAACCATATTAATGTCAGTTAAAATGGTTTCCTTATTTCTGAGGGAATCCATAGCTACATCTACAAAATCAGGACTTATCTTGACCAGTTTTGCATATTCAGGATCAGCTGTGGAGTGAACAATCCTCTCAACAATGTCTCTTTCGGCAGGATTTAAATCTTTGACATCATCTCCAATAAGGCCACGGATAATTTCCCTACTTTTGTTGGCAATATCCAGACCTTGCTTAGTTGATGCACCCATGAACATTTTGTCTGTCATAAGATAATTTTTAAATTATATATATGTTAAATATTTTGTTTTTGAAAAAAAATGATATATCTTTAAATAGAAGATGAAACGATTATTTTTAATATTAAGACTTAAAGAGAAAGCAGTAGATTGAAAAAAATGATGTGGTTAAAGTGGTGATTTAAAAAAAACTATTTGTCCCCTTTATACACATAATTTTTAACTAATTTCTCGCCCCTTTCTCTTTTACGTTTTTCAAGTTCGTTCATACGTTTTTCACGAGATATAGCCGCCAGTTCTTTAGATACAAAAATCATATTATCCCCACATGCATATTTATAATTTTAAAGTATTTAAACTCTTTTATAGTTATATTTTACCCATTTAAAACCATCATACTTAGTCATTAAAGTAACATCTGCATCAATACTAACTGATTCTATTTCAGACGATATTTTCTGCTTTAATGCTGTTAATTGAATCAAATAATCTGCTAAATCACAAAGTAACCAACGCGGCAAATACTCAATAGAAACAGAAGTGAATTCTATCGCACCCATTTTATAATCAGCAACATATTCATGTAAATCAGAATATCCTTCATTAACTACAAAATTACAAATATCCATTATTTTATCAATTTCATTGATGTTTTCTTTTTCTAAAAGATTCCTAATATTTTCAATGATAATCTTGTTGGATTTAAAGATATATTCTTTTAAATCATCTTCAAAATTAGAATTAACGCCAGTGATAAATGTATAAGCCTCCTCATTAATTGCAAAAACCTTCAAATATGGATCTTGACAATTTACTCCTGAATCAACTTCTTCATATACTATCTCACCATGATTGTTGCAGTGAATGTTAATCTCAAAAAATGAAGGAAAATCATGCCCTATATCAAAACCTGCGAAAATTACGCCAGTTCCCTCAAATGACAATTCATGACAACATCTCCCAAATGACATGGTTAAATTCCTGTTTATCAACATCATCAGGGATGATATCTAAAAACTCATCATCAAAGTTTGAATAATCTTTTATAAAAGGCAACACTTTTTTTCTTCTTGCATTTACAATTACCTCTTCAAAATCATTAGAATCAATGTTAGAAATCAAATCTTCTTTAAAATAATACAAAATATCTTCCAAATACTCATTGACATCAGTTGATTTAGTATTTGCAGAAAGGAACCTTACAAACTCATCCTTAACTTTTTCAATTGTTTCAAGTTTCTCAAAGTCCACTGTATTTGTGAATTTGGAAATTAATGTTTCCATTGAAAAATTTTCAAAATCCGCATTTCCATTGAACATTATTTCAGCCGGAAGCAAATCACTCAATTTGAAGATTTTTCTCATTCCATCATATGTCTTTCCATCAGACATAGTTGCTGCTTGATCCGACGAGCATACAACTGATTCTTTTGTTATTATCAAAACTTGTGCAGTCAATTTAACACCTCCAAATTTCTTAAATATTAAATTGAACTGCTTAAAATATATACTTTTGCTATTAAAGACTTAAAAATTGTTTTTAGAGTGAAAAATTACATTAAAAGATAAATATTGATGTTTAAATAATTATTTTTCACTAGCTGACAATCCTGCCAGGTAACCAGTTGAAAATGCAATCTTCAAATTATATCCGCCGGTTGGACCGTGCAAGTCAAGTACTTCGCCTGCAAAATATAAATTAGGAATCAGTTTTGATTCCATGGTTTTGGGATTGACATTATTCAAATCAATGCCGCCAATGGTTACCTTAGCCAAATCCTTATTAAAGCCTGTAATCTCAAAAATGAATCTCTTTAAGTTTTCGGCTAACCGGTTTTTTGATTTCTTGTTTATTCTGGACAATTGAGTTTCAGCATCGATACCGCATTCGGCAAGGAAATATTCAATGAAACTGTTAGTTAAAAATAGTTTTAAGTAATTTTTTATCATTGTCTTTCCTTTAGATTGGAAATCCTTTGTGAATCTGTCAATCAAATCTTCACGGGCGAGCTCGGGACATAAATCAATGGCAATTTCCAAATCAATTTCGGGTTCATTTTCTAATAAGTTATAACTTATACCTTCTGAGATTTCATTACTCAAATTGATTATGCCAGGACCTGTCAGACCAACATGTGAAAACAGCACATTTCCCCGAACCTTTCTTTTCTTATAACTTATAACAACATCATAGAGTGTTACACCGGCAATAGTAGAGAGGTCTTTTTTGGAAATCAACGGACTTAAGCCATATTTTATGTCAGTTAAAGGCTGTGATGTCAAAGAATAGTTTTTGATGGTGCATCCGGTCTGAGGATAAGTAATCCCTCCGGTTGCAATAATAATCTTATCTGCCTTTATCTTATCATTTATAACAAAATCGTCAGTGATGCTTTTAACTTCAAAGTTATAACTTATTCTTACGTCTTTTAATAAATCAGTTAGGCCTTCCAAGATATCACTAGACTTTCCGCTTTTTGGAAAGACACGGTTGTCCTCTTCTGTAATGAATTCCAAATCAAATAGCGAAAGCAAATCTTCATTAGTAAATGAGTAAAAAGAGTGTTTTAAAAAGTTTTTTTGAGGATAAATATTCAATAGCTGTTTTATTGGCTTTTGATTGGTAATGTTGCATCTGCCGCCTCCGGTAATGAGCAGCTTACGGCCCAATGAGGAGTTCTTCTCAATCAGTATCACCTTTGCGCAATTCCGGCTTGCTGCAATTGCAGCCATGATTCCGGCAGGTCCTCCGCCAACAACAGCTATGTCATATTCTTCCATGTTATCTTAAAAAAAGAAAAGAGATTAAGGGGTTAATCTGTGTCTGTCTCTTGGGAAGAGAGCACATTCACGGATGTTTTCAGATCCAGTCATGACCATAGTCAATCTTTCTGCACCTACACCCCAACCTGCATGAGGAGGCATACCATATTCAAATGCTTTAAGGTATGTTCCGAATCCTTCAGGGTTTAATCCTCTTTCTTGGATTTGTTTTACGAGCAAGTCATGTTGGTGTACACGGGTAGCACCTGAAGATAGCTCTAAGTTGTTGTACATCAAGTCGAATGCGTGAGCGTATTTTTCATCACCGTCAACAGGCATTACATAGAACGGCTTGATTGCTGAAGGCCATCTGGTTAAGAAGTAGAATCCTCCCATCTCATCACCTAAAGCCTTTTCTGCTTCCCTGGATAAGTCTTCACCCCATGGCATTTCTACGCCGTGTGCATTTACAATGTCAACAGCTTCATCATAAGTTACGTGTGGGAATTTCTCTTCTGGAACTTCAAGTTCATGACCTAAGATTTCAAGTTCTTCAGCGCAGTTATCGTTGATGTCTGCGATTACGTGTATGAGCATATCGTTTAATATCTGCATTACGTCCTCATCGTCTGCAAATGATGCTTC
>JAFUIW010000130.1 GCA_017473945.1 Methanobrevibacter sp.
TAATATAGTCATTTTTATACTCCCCTGGACATTGCTGTAAGGCCAGTACGGGCTATTCTTTTAATTCCATAGCCTTCCATTAAAGATATGAATGCATTAACTTTCTTTTTATCGCCAGTTAGCTCCACCATCAATGTTTCTTCTGTAACATCCAAAATGTGTGCCCTGAAAATATTTGTATATTGCATTATTTCTGCTCTTGCTTTCGCATCAGGAATATTTACCTTGACAAGGCATAATTCCCTTTTAACAGCCCTTTTTGTGATATCTTTAATCTTAATAACATCAATTAATTTATTTAATTGTTTCATTACTTGCTCTAAGCCTTTCTCATCCGCATGAACTGTAATTACCATACGGGACAAACCTTCCACTTCAGAATTTCCAACTGTAATGCTGTCAATGTTGAATCCTCTCCTGTTAAACATTCCAGCCACCTTTTGCAAAACACCTGGTTTATCTTCTACCAATGTGGAAATAACATGATATTCTAATGCCATTTAAATCACATCCTTTTCAAGTTTGTACTCACCAATCATCTCATTTATTCCAGCTCCAGGAGGAAGCATAGGCAGGGCCTCTTCAGAGTCTATTACAATATTCAATAAGATTGGTTCATTATCTTTAACTGCTTTTGATAAAGCCTCTCTGGTCTCACCAGGTTTTTCTATTCTAACCCCATTAACACCAAAACTTTCTGCAAGCTTTACAAAGTCAGGACTGTTTCCAAGTAATGTTTGAGAATGTCTTTCATCATATAATAAGCTTTGCCATTGATATACCATTCCTAATGTCCTGTTTTCTAAAACAACTGCAATAACAGGTATATCATATTCACGAACGGTAGCCAATTCCTGACAGACCATTAAAAATCCACCATCACCGTTAATAGATACAACCGGATTATCAGGACATGCAACTTTTGCTCCAATAGCTGATGGGAATCCGAATCCCATTGTTCCAAGTCCTCCGGAGGATATGAATTTGCGTGGTTTTTGAGTGTCAAAGAAATGTGCTGCCCACATTTGATTTTGACCTACATCAGTGGTTAAAATTGATTCAGGAGTCAATACTTCTGAAATTTCCTTTATAACAGATTGTGGTTTTAAAGGAATATCATCATAGCTAACACGAGGAAGCAATTCTTGTTTTTTTGCTTTAATCATATCAGCCCAATCATTTACATCATTTGATGGTTTATAATCATTTAAAATTTTATTCAATGATGATAAGATATTTTTAGCATCTCCAACTATTGGCAAATCAACATCAACATTTTTACCAATTTCCGCTGGGTCAATATCAATATGTATAACTTTTGTATCTGGAACGAAACTGTCAAGTCTTCCTGTGGTCCTGTCTGAAAATCTTACACCAATTGCTATTAATAAATCTGATTCGTTAATGTAATCGTTGGAAACTTTTCTTCCATGCATGCCAAGCATGCCCAACGCCAAATCACTTGTCTCATCGAATGCGCCTTTTCCTAAAAGTGAAGTCATTACTGGAGCATTGATGGTTTCGGCTAATTTCTTCAGCTCGCAGCATGCATTTGAAATAATTACTCCAGCACCTGCCAAAATCAAAGGTTTTTTAGCTTCTTTTATTAAATCACGAGCCTTCTTGACTTGTCTTAGGTTTCCTTTAATTGTCGGATTGTAACCAGGTGTTTCGATTAATGTATCATCGAATTTGGTTAATTCGCCTTCCTGAACTTCCTTTGGAACATCTATTAAAACAGGCCCTGGCCTTCCAGTTGAAGCTATTTCAAAACTTGTTTTAATCATGGAAGGTATTAAATTTGGGTCTTTTGGCTGGAAACTATGTTTAACAATAGGCATTGTAATTCCAATAATGTCCGCTTCCTGGAATGCATCATTTCCAATTAAATGAGTAGGAACTTGACCGGTAATTGCCACAATTGGAGAAGAATCCATAAAAGCTGTTCCTATACCAGTTACAAGATTGGTTGCTCCAGGACCTGATGTTGCCAAACACACACCCACACGACCAGATGCTCTTGCATAACCGTCAGCTGCATGAGCTGCGCATTGTTCGTGTCTTACAAGTATATGATCAATGTCTGCATCATATAACATGTCATAGAAGGGTATGGTTTGTCCGCCAGGATAACCAAATATTGTCTTTACCCCCATATTTTTGAGGGATTCTATTATCGCTTCTCCGCCTCTCATTGTAATAACCTTTTTTATATATTATACAATAACTTATGAATACAAAAATATATATAATTATTGAAAAAATAATTAATGTACTAAACGTGTGGTGATAATATGGAACTAACAAAATACATATGTCACAGAATGCCCGAGAGAAGTTTCTTCATAAAAGGCCATCAGTTTCCTGTTTGTGCCAGATGCACAGGGTTTTATACAGGATTAGTTGTATTTTTGGTATGGAATTACTTTTTTAGGCTTAACAATGACATTACAACCTTGCTAATTTCAATGATATTGATGATTCCAGTGGCCATTGATGGTTTCACCCAATATTTCGGCCCTAGGGAAAGCACAAACACCATAAGATTCATCACAGGTTTTATTGGTGGAGTCGGTTTAATAATTTTTTTAAAAATAATAATTAGAGGGATTTTAAATGTTCTGTTATAATTGTGGTGAAGACAATCCGGATGAAGCTAAATACTGCCGTAATTGTGGAGCCCCGCTAAAAAAAGAGGAAAAGGCTAAAAAAGTGGAAGTTATTGAAGCTCCAAAACGTCAACAAAATAATAATCAATATCAAAAAACTACCACTACAACAAGTAGCACATCTAAAGTTAAGGATAACTCTTCATGGATTGGTTGCTGCTGTTTAGGTTTGATTGTAGTGTTTATACTATCTGCACTGTTCAGCGGGATTTAAAAAAGAGAGTTAGAGTTCAACTCTAATCTTTCATGTAATAGTATAAGACTGCCTTTTGGGCATGCATTCTGTTTTCAGCCTCATCATAGACTACTGATTGTGGCCCATCAATGACATCGCTGGTCACTTCCTGACCTCTGACTGCAGGCAAACAATGCAGAAATATGGCCCCATCATTCGCAAGGCTCATTAGGTCACTATTGACTTGGAATGGTGCGAAATCTTTTTCTCTTTGAGCTTTTTCAGCCTCATCACCCATACTTACCCACACATCAGTAAATACTGCATCAACATTTTCCAAAGCCACACCGATGTCATCGGTAACAGTTATTTCAGTGCCATTTTCACTAGCATATTCATTGGCTATTTTAAGGATGTTTTCATTAGGTTCATATCCTTTAGGACATGCCATAGACATGTCCATGCCAAGTAATGGAGAGATTAATAAAAGGGAATTGGATACATTATTTCCATCACCGACAAAACAGATTTTCTTGCCTTCCCAATCACCCAGATGTTCCTTGATTGTCAACATGTCGGCAAGGGCCTGGCAAGGGTGTTCCAAATCAGTTAAACCATTAATA
This sequence comes from Methanobrevibacter sp., assembly GCA_017473945.1. Taxonomy (GTDB): domain Archaea; phylum Methanobacteriota; class Methanobacteria; order Methanobacteriales; family Methanobacteriaceae; genus Methanocatella. Next base: position 3,468 of record JAFUIW010000130.1, read on the forward strand.
ACGGGTACGTCAGCATATTTAGCTAGCTCTTCAACATCTGAATGTTTGATAGCGCGAATCATTATTCCATCAACAAAACGGCTTAAAACTTTTGCAGTGTCTGAAATTGGCTCTCCTCTGCCCATCTGCAAATCATTGGAAGACAAAAATATTGCTCTTCCACCTAACTGATACATTCCAACATCAAAAGAAACTCTGGTTCTTGTTGATGACTTTTGGAAAATCATTGCTAATGTCTTGTCTTCAAGAGGTTTGTCTTCAACTTCCCCTGCCTTGATTTTACTAGCTAAATCCAGAATATATTTAACATCATCTTTAATATCGCAAACAGATAATAAACTACCCATTATCAATTCCCCTTTTAAACATTATAAAAAAAGATATTTGTAAAATATATATATTAAAGGTTTCTATGAATTCTTGTAATTGTACCATGTATCCAGCATAGTAGATACGACAGGAATCAACAGGAACAGATAAATGAAATTGCTTGAAACATTGAAATCCAATAGGTTTACTATAATTGTCAACCCCATGATGCTTCCCAATGTAAGCAAAACATGATTTTTTTCTTTTTTTGTTGGTTTAACTTCCATAAAATCCTTTTTGGTTGCATATAAATACATCAACAGGAATGATATTATTGCAAGCAGGATATTAATTCCAAATATGACTTCAGATGCAAAAAATTCAGCATAAGTTCCAATTAATGAAGTTGAAAACGGAATGAATGATATACAAATCAAGAATAAAATATTCAGCCATAGATACACAATATTCAGATTTTTAATCTTCACATATTCATGGTGATAAATCCAAAATGAACTTATAATGATAAAACTTACTATTGTAACCCCTATTGTAGGAAGCAAAGACATGAATGTTGCTATAAAATTATCATATGAATGAACACTCAATTCAGGAATGGCAATACCGAATACAAGAAGGGTCATTACCATACCAAAAATACCATCACTAAGACCCAATAATCTTCCGGGATCGATACTGACGTCTCTTTCGAATGCATTTCTTATGCTATCAAAAAAACTATTAGGACCATCTTTGGTAACATTTTCACCATTGGAATTAACTAAAAGAGACTTATTAACTTGAAGATTACCATTAGAGTATTTTTCATGCAAGAACTCTTTCAATTCGTCCAAGGTTTCCTCGTCCCAATCGTCTTTAATGGCATCGATATGCTCCTTGATTTTTAAAAGCTTCGCATATCTCTCTTCTATTTCACCATCATTCATGAATATCAAAAAAAAGAAAAAGAAATTTAGTTTAAAATTTCTTTCATATGTTCAACACGTTTATTTACTAAATCAGCGGTACCAACATCTCTTCTATGGTAAACATTACCTTTGACAAACTCACATGCCTTTTCAGCTATTTTTTCAGCTTCTTCAATGGATTCACCGCTGGCCACAATACCTAACGCCCTTGAACCGGACAAGTGAATTCCATCATCTTCGGCAGATACAGCAGCATAGAATACTTTTGCGCCCATATCATCAATAGCTTCCTCATCCACTTCAATCAATTCACCTGCATGTTCTGTTTCAGGATATCCGTCAGGTACAATGTATTTGCATACACTAGCTTTATCTTCAAATTCCACTTCATCCAAAGTTCCATCAACAATAGCTTGACATACTTCAGCCAATGGAGTTTTTAAAAGCGGCAATACGTTCATCGCTTCAGGGTCACCGAATCTTGCATTGTATTCAATGAGTTTTGGTCCGTCAGCAGTCAACATGAACTGACCGTAAAGAATTCCTTTGTATGGTTCTGCCTCTTCGGCAATAGCTTTAACAGTAGCTTTCATGATTTCAACTGCAGCATCATAATCTTCTTGTGTTAAGAATGGCAATAATCCGCCAACATCAGAGTATGATCCCATACCTCCAGTGATAGCACCGACATCACCTTCAAATGCATGAGGATGGTCTTGCGCTGCAGGCATTGGAGCAATATGTTCACCGTCACAGAAAGCCTGGATAGTAAATTCTTCACCTATCAATCTTTCTTCAATGATTACCTGTGCAAATCCGCCCATTACATTGTCAATTACTTCACAAGAGTATTCTTTTGCTTCTTCATTGTCTTTCAAGTGGTCTCCTACGATTTTTACACCTTTACCACCGGTCAATCCCACAGGTTTTACTACAACATCCCTGTCGAATTCATCCAGGAATGCGGAAACATCATCGGAATTGTCGAACACTTTATAAACCAAAGATCCTTCGATTTCATAATCTTCAAAGAGTTTTCTCATGAATGATTTGTCAGTTTCGATTCTTGCTGCACTTTGGGTCGGCCCTACACATTTTATTCCGTTTTTTTGAAGCTCATCAACTATACCTTTTCCGAGTGGAGCTTCAGGACCGATAAATGCAATGTCAATGTCATTTTCAACAGCATATGCCGCTACTTTTTCAACTTCACCTTCATCACCTTGTTTAAATTCGGCAATTTTACTCATTCCAGGGTTAATTTTACTCATGTAAACGTATAACTCAACATCATCTTTTAAAGCATCAGCTATTGCATTTTCACGAGCACCAGTTCCAACAACTAAAACCTTCATAATAAACTTCTCCTTATGTTTAGTTATATATTTAAAAATATTTAAAACTATATTAAAATGAAAAATGTAAAAGAAACTAAAATATTTATTGAAAAATATTTAAATAAAATAATTTATAAAACTATAGAATACATTACAAGGAGGGAAAAATAATGAATAAAAATATAATAATCGCAATATTAATTGTTATCATTATCGCAATTGTAGCTTTCTTTGCATTTTCTCAGCCGGCTACAACTGACGGTAAACTAAATACTCAAATCAATTTTTTAAGTCAAGACACCTTAAAAAATGGTGAACAAATTCAATTTGAACTCAAAGATGCACAAGGAAACGCTCTCGCAGGACAAAAGGTTAACATTTCCTATTCAGATAAAGGCAATGTCCAAAACTATTCTGTTTATACAGATAATGCCGGAAAAGGATACTTGACAATAAATGGTGAAGCTGCAGGACAATATGAGGTAACAGTCACCTATGGCGGAGACGCTAAATACAATGGCTGTACAGCTAAAAAAACCATAACCGTTGAAGAAGGTACTGCAACCCAAGCTGCAACAAACACTACTGCAAATTCCACTACTAGTACTGTTGTATACAACAATGGAACTAATCAAAGCTCAAGCAGTGGTAGTCAAGCTACTTCATCCCAATCATACTACGATGCTGATTTAAACGTATACTTTGACCAAAACGGTAAAGTTATCGGCGGTCAAAATGCTGGAGCAAACATCTGGGAGTTAAGAAATAACCAACCAGAAGTTGATGAACAAGGAAACCTTGTATAAATTGAATTTGATTAATTAAGTTGAATCTTAATTAATCTTCCCTTTCTTTTTTTAAGAGGTAACTCGATAATTGTTTAATTATCTAATTCTTATTATTTTAATCTAATTTCATTAAATTTCATACCTATTTTATTTTTCAAGGATTTAAATTATTTAATTTTTATTTTTAAATAATATATTTTCTTTAATTTTAA
>JAFUIW010000131.1 GCA_017473945.1 Methanobrevibacter sp.
ACGATGATATTGACTCTATTTTTTAAAAATAATAAAAATCCTTTTGTACTATCAAAAGGCAATCAAAATTAATATGAAATATTAAAAAAACAAGCTCAAATTAATGAGTTTAATCGGGTAAAAAATTCAGACCCCTAAATTCATTATAGAATTATTGATAACATTATCCTGACCTGACAAATAAACACTACCTGCTACAAATGCATGATTATTTTCAAATGTGGAATAATTAATTAGGTTATCATAACCACCCATATAAATAGCTCCTCCATAGAGAATATTATAATCATCATTATTTTCAAAAGTAGAATTATTGACAGTATTATCATTACCATATAAATAAATAGCTCCACCATATGGAGCTTTATTACTTTTAAATGTGGAATCATTTACTAAGTTGTCATGACCCCCTACAAAGATAGCACCTCCATAACCTGATGATGATGCATCATTATTTTCAAATGTAGAACCAGTTACTGTATTATTATAACCAATTAGATAAACAGCAGAACCACCGCTATCCGCAGCATTATCAATAAATTTTGAATTACTAATAGTATTGAATTGACCTGCCATTCTAACTGCACCACCATAACCGGATGCTTTATTGTTTTCAAAAGTACAGTCATTAATTACACAGTCATTTCCGTTAACCCAAAGCATTGAGTTACCATTACCATTTACAAAGGTAATATTATTTAATGTAACATAACCGGTACCGGCTGGAACATAAAAAGACATTGTGTTATATTCACCACTAATCTTATGACCATTACCATTAATTGTAATGTATGGTGAAAGTGTTATCATCCAAACTGTATCTGAATCCACATATGCATAATCTTTATCAAGTGTAATAGTACCATAAGGATTTGAATCAATCAAACTTTGCAGTTCCGTATAATTACCAACTTCTCCGGCTTTCAGGGTTTCATGAGAATCTGTTGCACCTAATTTAGCCCCATCGTTAGCATGCGCAACTGAAATAGAGCTATCGCTATCAGTGTCTAACATTAGTTTTCCATTGTCAGCTCCAACCAAGGTGCTGTCCTCAGCTGAAACTACATTAATAATCAACAATAATACAAAAATTATTAATAAAATGTTTCCTAGTTTATTTATTTTCATTATTTCCATCAAAATTAGATCAAATAAAATATTAACTAAATCAAATAATATAAATTAAATTTATTAAAAGCTAATTTAAACCCTTTATAAATAATACAATCAACCATTATCCTACAAAAAACAACGAAAAATAACCGATTTATACGATTATCCTCATCATCAAGAGTACTAAGCCGAATAATACCAATCATGCAAATTAAATTAAACTTTCACATTTGATTTTTTTTCATATTTATCTAGATCCGATTTAACTCAATAAATCTTAAAGTATATTATTTTTATGGTCAATTAATTTTAATAAAATTAATCAAACATCATATCATAGTCTATTTTACTAAACAGAATCATATATTTTAATAATTTACCACAATAAAAATATTAGAAATTAATATCAATATTGCATATATAATATATTTTTCGAATAGTATTTAAAAGTAATTATTTAAAACTAAATATTTTAAAGAAATAATAAATAAATTAAACGAATTTAACAAATAAACAAAATAAATTTAAATTTAATATAAATAATAAAAAATAATGAATTTATTTAAAAAAATAAACATGACAATATAATTTAAAATAAATATTATAAAAAATTTAGTACATAACAAGAAAATTGAAACAACAATAGTATAATCATCACTGAAAATTTATAATGTATAAAATAATTTACATCTGACTAATCAGTACTGAAAATTAAACATTTATCAAATCAATAGCAATTTTTTACAAAAAATACAGTAATCAGATATCTAAATAAACTACCAAAAAATAAGAGCCTATTTAAAAATAAAAAAAAGTGGGAGTTAATTTAAACTCCTAAAAACATTTAATTTTCTTTTCTTCTGATTAATGGGATGAACAATGCTAACAATAGTAACAATATTGGATTACCGGTAGCATAAGTATCTGGTTTTACGTGTTTAGACACATGTTTGTGTGGAACGGAAGGTTCATGAGCTGGAACTTCAGGTTCTTCAGGCACATCCTCATCAGTGACTTCATCAGGAATATCACTGTCTTCTGTTTCATCTGTAATGTTATCTTCAGGATAATCCTGTTCTTCTAAAACAGTGAAATTACCTTCACCTTCTGTGAGATTTTCAGTATGGTTTCCTTCAACTACACCAATGGTATAGTTAATTTCTTTAATCTCACTATTAACAGGCTCGTCATCATCAGTGAATTTCAAATCTTTACCTGGATATAAAGTTTCATTTGCAACCTGAATAACCTCTTCATGGTCGATTGCCTCAAGAGGTTTCTCATCAATACTGATGTCCTCTCTCCACACTTTTGTAATGTTGACAACAGTTATGAGAGGAACATGAGTGTTGACAACAGTCCAATCATACGCAGTATCATTAGAAATTGCAGAAGTATAATCAGCAACTTCCAACTCTTCAACAGAATACTTAATCAATTTACCGTTATCATAAACAGGTAAATCACTGAAAGTATACTTCCAATCGTTAGAAGCATCCAATAACACAGTAGCAACAGCATTACCGTCAGCAACTAAAACAACATTAACACCATCAGGTCTAATACCATCCTGGTTGTCATTGTCATTCCAAACCTTAGTAACATCAACAGAGGTAACTTCTGGAAAGTGAACGTTGTTAATAATGAAACTGTAAACATCATCATTTGAAACAACACTAGCGTAATTAGCTACATCCAACTCTTCAACTGAATAAACAATCAAATTACCATTACTGTAAACTGGCAAGTTCTCAAAGGAAGCAAACCAGTTATTGGAAGCATCCAAAATAGCTGTACCTACAACATCAGTGCCATTGGATAAAACAACAGTGACACTGGCAGGTCTTACACCATCCTGATTGTCATTATCGCTCCAAACCTTGGTCACATCAACAGATGTTACAGCAGGATTGTGAGTGTTGACAACATTCCAACCATATGCAGTATCATTAGATATTGCAGACACATAACCAGCAACGTCTAACTCTTCAACTGAATACTTGATCAGTTTACCGTTACTGTAAACAGGTAAATCAGTGAAAGTGTATTTCCAATCGTTTGAAGCATCCAATAATACAGTAGCAACAGCGTTACCGTCAGCAACTAAAACGACATTAACACCATCAGGTCTTACACCGTCCTGGTTGTCATTATCATTCCAAACCTTAGTCACATTAACAACAGTAACCAAAGGAACATGAGTGTTAGTGACAACAAAAGTGTATGCATCCTCATCAGATACAACAGATGAATAATCAGCCACATCCAACTCTTCAACTGAATAAACAATCAAATTACCATTACTGTAAACAGGTAAATTCTCAAATGAAGCAGTCCAATTATTGGAAGCATCCAAAGTAGCAGTAGCTACAACATCAGTACCATTGAACAACTCAACAGTAATGCTGGAAGGTCTTATGCCATCCTGGTTATCAGCATCATTCCAAACTTTAGTCACATTAACAGCGGTGACTTCAGGAACGTGAGTGTTGACAACTGTCCAGTCATATGCTGTATTGTTAGTGACATCGCTATCGTAACCTTCAACATTTACTTCACGAATAGTATAATTGATGAGTTTATCACCATTATAGACCAGTAAATCACTGAAAGTGTGTTTCCAATCGTTAGATGCGTTTAACACGAATTGGTCAATTACATCGGTACCATTGAAAAGCTCGACAGTTACATTTTCAGGTCTAACACCATCCTGGTTATCAGCATCATTCCAAACTTTTGCCACATTGACTGAAGTCAATTCATGCTTAATCATGTCAAACAGGAACAGACTTTGTGAAGTTGAGGAGATCATTGAACTGAAGTCATATTCGACAAGATATCCGTCAACTTTTTTGACAAACTTGTCTGGCATTTTAGTTCCATTAGCATATACAGTCTGATATAATTCTAAAACTTTTTTAACCACTGGGTGGTCACTGTTCCAGAAATCACGGTCTGAGAACTCGTGAACAGCTCTGCTGTAATAATCCGGACGTGGAATTTCAACTGCATAATCCCATCTGTTTGAATATTCTCTGTAACCTTCTGGATAGAATAAAATATGGTCTCCTTCATGAGGATATACATCATCTGTTGAATTAAAGTAAGTGTATACTAAAATTTTAAGATAATCTGCAATGCTTTCCCCAGTTTTAACGTTGACCAGTCCAATAAGAGAATCATCTTTTATTCCGAGATGTGGGAACATAGTATTTCTTTCAACACACATAGCAATATAACTGGTATTGGTTTTACGTGTTGAATTACCGATTATATCATCAGGATAGTTAATTTCGATAAGTTCTGTTGTTTTTACGATTGCATCATTGTTTTCTAAAGTGACATCAGATATGTCGGATGAGTAAGAGTATATAGCTGAACCCATATTTGCACTGTTATTTTTAAAGGTTGAACCGATAATATCGGTATCAAGAGCAACTACAGCACCACCATAATTCACACAGAAGTTTTCTTCAAAAACAGAGTTTTGAATGGATTTTTCTGCTGGGTAATAATAATAGTCAGTTGCAATTGCTCCTCCTCCATAAACAGCCTGATTTTTATAGAAATATGAGTTATTTACTATATAATTACCATAAAGCCAATGGATTGCTCCTCCTTTGTATGCAAAGTTTTCGATGAATTTTGAATTGTCAATAATTCCTGATGCATCCAATGAAAGAGCACCGCCCATATAGGCAAGTGCCTGGTTTTCAGTGAATGTTGATTGATTTATAACGAAATTATTTCCGCTACCGTCAATAGCTCCACCGTCAACTGATACGTGGTTTTTATTAAATGTGGAATTATCTACTGTTAAGTAGTTCCCATTCCATTTAATAGCACCAGCGCTTGTAGATGCAGAGTTTTCTTCAAACAAGGTGTTTTCAACAGTTGCATAATTATTTACAAAAGTTAAAGCTCCACCTTCGGCGCTTTCACCGTAACTGTAAGCATTATTCATGATGAACTTGGAGTCTTTTATCACTGCGTGGTCACCAATCCAATAGATAGCTCCCCCGCTTGTTTTGACATAATTTCCTTGCACTCCATTGTTATAGAATGTGGATTTGTCCACCTTACCGTTAGGAGCAACCCAATAGATTGCACCACCAACGCCTCTAGCCCAGTTTTGGCCGAAATTAGTGCTGGCAATTTCAGTGCCGTCAGCATAATAACTAACGTAAATACCTCCACCGTTGTCAGCATCATTTGCATCAAAGTGGCTCCATACTATGTTGTTTGCCGCATTTAAATAAAGGCCTCCACCATAGGTAGCATGGTTATGGTGTATACGGGAATCATAGATGTTTCCGTTTTCACCGTTCCAATAAACAGCTCCACCGGATGTTGCTTCATTTTCATAAATATCCCATGAATTAGTTAATGAACCGTTATTACCACCCCAATAGATAGCACCTCCACCATATGCAGAGTTATAAGTGAATGCAGTATTTTTTATAGTCCATCCTTTACCTCCTACATAAACAGCACCACCATAGTTTGCAGCGCGGTTTCTGGAAAAGGTTGAAGCAGAAATCACTTGATCGGTAGACTTACTGTCAATGTAAACTGCACCACCATTTTTTGCAGTATTATTGATGAAATCACATTTGTTAATATTTACTTTTGAACTTTCAATACTTACGGCACCACCAGAACTGTCAGCAGTATTGTTTTCAAACCTACAATTGGTTAAAGCACCGTTTTGGACTTGATACCAATCTATTGCACCTGCATAATGACCAGTGTTATTTATAAAATTACAGTCTATAAACTTGACATTATCACTGTAAATCTGAATAGGTGCATCATATGGAGCATTACCATTAATGAAAGTAATGTTTCTTAAAACAACATCATTACCATAGATATACATTAAATTGCTTGCACCCGCACCGTCAATGTAGTGTCCATTACCATTTATTGTAATGGATTTGAAAACATAGACACCTACAGGACACCAATCATCATCAGTACTTGGATTGTACTTATAATCGTGAAGCAAATTTAATTCTTTACCTTCATCAGTCCAATATACTGAAGCGTATAAATTATATAATGAATATTCACCCGCAGATAAGATTTCATCGTTTGCAGTAGCTAAACTACCATCATTATTATCAGTGGATATGTCACTGGAGCTATCTAAAGATATTGAATCTGAATTGTCATCTAAAGTTAAATTTTGTACTGCATCATTATCTGCAGCCATTACTGACTGTGTTGCGAATAAACACATTATTATAATCAGAATAAACAACAATTTAAATTTATCATTAGAAAATAATCTATTTTCAGATATTTTTGAATTTAATCCTTGTATTTCCATCATCTCCAATATAAACTATTTAATAGTTTTATCGTGTAGAAATACGTATTTTTCAACCTCAATTTTCATTGCTATTTCAACCACCCGCTTATTTAAAGCCAAAGCAGCTGAAATATCATTTCTACCTTTAAAATACAAACATTATAACCAAAAATGTTTTTAACAACATTTTACGAACCACTCGAATAATACAACCAAAATTCATTAAAAGCAAGTTCAATCCATTATACATAATATAATCGACCATTTTATACAAATAACAAAAAATAATAACTGTTGAGTCAATTATTACCATCATTACAAAGTACTAGCCGAAAAACACCACATACATCAGCAGGATTTAATTGCCCAATAAATCTCAAATCATATTATTAAACTGATTAAATTAATTAAAAAAATTTAATCCAAGTACCAGCATGTCGTAAATATTACTAAACAACATTTAAATGTATAATATTTTAAACAATACAATATTATAAAACAATATAAATATTGTATTTATTATATATTTTTTAAATGATATTTAAAAGTAATTATAGCTTAAAGTTAAAAAAATAACACAAAACAAGTACATTTATGAAAAAAATAATTTAAACTTGATTAATTTTAAAAAAAATTAGCAAATTTCAATATCACTAAATTAATTATTATAGAACCGAAAATGGATTATTCAGCAATCACTGCTTTTACGGCATCTGTTAAATATGAAGTAATATTTAAAATTAAAAAAAGTGGGAGTTGATTAAAACTCCCTAAAAGTGTTTATTTTTGTTTTCTTCTGATTATTGGAATCACTAATGCTAACAAGAGTAATAATATTGGATTACCTGTTGCATGTTTATCCGGTTTTACGTGTTTAGGCACATGATGCTTTTGAGGAACATCAGGTTCATCCTCAGGAACGTCAGGTTCTGGAGGAACTTCTTCAGTAACATTGGTGGTATTTGTGCTGTTTACTGTTTTGTTTGTAAGGTTGTTTCCTGCAGTTACAGTGTTAACCTTAAATCCGACAGTAGTAGCTGTAAATACTACAATGAAACTTGTTGATTCTCCAACACCTAAGATTCCATTATATGTGAATTTGCCGTTTCCTTCATATGTCCAGTCATCGTTAGGTTCCATGTATTCGAATACGAGACCTTCTGAGTATTCGTTATCGATTACATAGATACCTGTCAGGTCGCAGTCTCCTGTGTTTTCAACGACAATCTCGAATGAAACAAGATCGCCAACTTCAACCTCGGTATCGAGAGTGATTTTTTGAACTGTCATGTCCGGGTTGTAAACCGGTTCTGCGATAATTGTGAAATTACCGTTGTCTCCAGTCATGTTTACGGTACGGTTTCCTTCAACAACACCAATGGTATAGTTAATCTTTTTACCGTCCTTGTAAGCAGGCAAGTCATCATAAGTGAATTTCCAGTCATTACCCGGATACAAAGTCACATTAGCAACCTCAACACCGTCAGCATAAATGATGACCTTTACAGGTTCCTCATTCTTGTTGTTGTCATCTCTCCAAACTTTAGTAATGTTTACAACAGTTATAAGAGGAACATGAGTGTTATTAACAATGAAACTGTAAGCAGAATCACTAGACACAACAGAAGTGTAATTAGCGACACTGATTTCTTCAACGGAATACTTAATCAATTCGCCGTTACTGTAAACAGGCAATTCTTTGAAAGAAGCATGCCAATTGTTATTAGCATTCAAAACAGCAGTGTTTATAACTTTACCGTCAGAAACTAATACTACAGTTACTTCAGCAGGTCTGACACCATCCTGGTCGTTAGCGTCATTCCAAACCTTAGTCACATCAACAGATGTTACAACAGGAACATGAGTGTTATTGACAATGAAACTGTAATCAGAAACACTTGACACAACAGAAGTGTAATTAGCAACTTCTAACTCTTCAACAGAATAACTGATCAATTTACCGTTATTGTAAACAGGTAATTCCTCAAAGGAAGCATACCAATTGTTATTAGCATTCAAAGTAGCAGTACCTACAACATTTCCATCAGCAAGCAATACCACATCAACACTAACAGGCCTTACACCATCCCGATTGCCATTGTCATCCCAAACCTTAACAACACTAACATTAGTTAAAACAGGAACATGAGAGTTAACAACAGTAAAACTGTAAGCACCATCAACAGACACAATAGAAGTGTAATTAGCAACTTCTAACTCATTTATTGAATACTCAATCAATTTACCATTATTGTAAACAGGCAAATCAGTGAAAGAAGCACTCCAATCATTAGAATCATTCAAAGTGGCAGTAGCTACAACATCAGTGCCATTGGAAAGCACAACAGTAACGATATCAGGCCTTACACCATCCCGATTGCCATTGTCATCCCAAACCTTAACAACACT
>JAFUIW010000132.1 GCA_017473945.1 Methanobrevibacter sp.
GAACAGTAATCTTGCATTCATGATGGCAATGATTGGTTCTGCTGTTGGTCTTGGAAACATCTGGCGTTTCCCTAACGTTTTATACTCCAACGGTGGAGGATCATTCATGATTCCATATATCGTTTCTTTATTCCTGCTTGGAATTTCATTTGTTTTGGTGGAATATGCGGTGGGATTCAAGTTCAAAAAATCATTGGCAAGAATATTGTTTTCAGTAAGTAAAAAACTAGAACCAGTAGCATGGTTCATATTATTAATCGTATTTCTAATTACAACTTATTACGTGTGCGTAGTTGGATGGGACTTCATTTATATTGTATTGAGTTTAACAAAAGCATGGGGAGCAAATCCTGATTTATACTTTGCAAATAACGTTTTACATGCAACAGATTCAATGTCCGGAATATTTACTATCGTACCGAATGTTCTCGCATCAGTATTTGTCATTTGGTTCATGGCATGGTTCATTATCAAAAGAGACTTGAATGACGGTATCGGCAATGTCAGTAAAATTTTACTACCGCTTCTTTGTGCGATTGTCGTAATTATCGTTGCATTCTCCCTAACATTACCTGGAGCTTCTATCGGTTACACCCAGATATTTACTCCTGATTGGTCAGCCTTAACTAATTTAAATGTATGGCTGGCAGCATTTGGACAAATCGTATTCTCCCTAAGTTTAGGTATGGCAATTGCAATGACCTATGCAAGTTACTTGCCTGAAGGTTCAAAACTAGTTGACAATGCAGTCATCGTTGCATTTTCAAATTCAGGTTTTGAAGTGTTTAACTCAATTGGAATATTCTCAATTTTAGGATTCATGACATTATCCACAGGAATTCCATTCAATGAACTTGTAACCGAAGGAACAGGTCTCGCATTCGTTGTTTTCCCACAAGTATTCAATACAATGGGAGGCGTTGCATATATTATCGGACCATTATTCTTCTTGTGTATTCTCTTTGCAGGAATCACATCAGTCATTGCACTTCTTGAGGGAGTATGTTATTCAATTTCAGAAAAATTCCTTATTGAACGTAAAAAGACCGCAACAGCAGTTTGTATCGTAGGATTTTTAATTTCATGTATATTTGCAACCGGCGCTGGAAGTACAATCCTCGGAGTATTTGACGCATACTTAAACAATTTCGCATTGTTATTCGCAATACTTCTCGAATGTATAATCTTTGGTTGGGTTTACAAATTTGACGACTTGATTGATACATTGAACAGTAACTCATCAATCAAAGTGGGAAAAACCTGGAAAGCTGTTATCAAATACATTCTACCTATTTGTATCTTCGGTCTTTGGGCTCAAGGAGTTTACTCAACAGCAATAACTGCTGATAGCATAAGTATTATCATCATGGCAATACTTACTGTGGTATTAATAGTAGTTCCATTTATTTTTGCAAAATTGCCTGCAATCAATAAAGACTATTATAACGTATAAAATTGACTTCAAATAGCTAAATTATTAGCTATTCTCTTTTTTTATTTTATTTTAAAGAATTTAAAGCATTTACAACTTCTTATTTTTTATATTAGAAAGTTCTAAGTAATATTACAGAATTTAAGAGGTTATAAAATGATAAATGTTTCTTCAATAAAAACACATATGTATTGTCCCATGAAGTTATACATACAAAATCATGTGGACATCAATGAAAATGAAGATTTTCAACTTGCCATTGAAATAAAAAAGCTCAAAATTGATATTTTAGATTTGATTCAAAAGAATATGCGCAAAATCAAGAAAGATATGGGATTAGTACAAATCGAACATGTTCTTTCTGAAAATATCGATTCCTACATAAAAAGCACTGCAGATGCAATAATATCCATGGATTTGGGATTAGATAATGAAAAAATCAACCAGATTATTGACGATGCCTACTTTAACATCAAGATCACTTCTTTAAAAATCAAGCAAGCCATGACAATTCTTGATAAAAATGCATTCGCCATAATAGACATGTTCTTTCCAAATTCCATGTATTCATACCTATTAAAAGACCCGCAACTTGAATTGATAGGAATGTGCGATAAAGTTGAGATAATTGATGGAAAATATTATCCTGTCGCCATTAAAAGTTCCAATCCCCCACTCAAAGGAGTTTGGGATCAAGATGCTATAGAGCTTGTGGCATATGCAATACTTCTTGAAGAGGAATTTGAAACAGAAGTATTTGTAGGATTTGTTGACTATGAAAAAATAGGGGATAGGCGCCCTGTTGTAATGGATGTCAATCTCAGAAAAGGATTGTTTGATGTGATGAGAGAAGTTAAAGAAATAACAGATAACAAAAAACTTCCTAATGTGAGTAAAAATCCAAGAAAATGCAGTCATTGTGAATATAATGAAATCTGTTTAAAAGATTAAAAAAAAGATTAATTAAGTAAATAATGATTAAAAAATCATTATTTACCTATCAGAGAGTTGTAACAACTCACTATATGTCCATAAACATGAAATTTAAAATTTAATATTTTCTCCAAGCCTTTCAATATTGAAAACTGCAGTATCTGCAATGGCCATTACCGCCAGAACACCAGCCTGAATCGGGTCAGTTATAATCAAATCAGCATATTCTGTTACGCTTCCAGGCATGTTAAGAGAAATTACAATCAGATTACTTTCTTCCTTAACTTTTTTAACAGATTCAGTAATTTCCCCACCCATAAGAGAACCAGCAAGAACCAAAGCACTTACTCGAGGCAGTCTAGATATAGCTTCAATAGCCTCTGCCAATGGTTTTTCACCAACTAAAGGAATAGTATCCACACTTATACGTTCACCACGTATATTATGCCTGTCCGCTTCGGTTATTGCACCAGTAGCAACTTGAGATACCTGTGCACCGCCACCAACAATAATTATACGTTTACCCCATATGTCAAATTGAGAACCATGCAATTCAACCAATTTCACTTCAGAAATATTATTCAAGTCCTCCAGCAACTCGTCGATATCTTCAACATGCTCCAATTCCAAGTTAATGGAACCCATATTGTTCTTTTCAACGAAAAGGTGAACGTAACTAATGTTAGCGCCATGACTGGTGATGACATCAGTAATGTCATCCAATACTCCTTTTTTCTCATCAGTTTTAATTGTTAATGTATAATCACTCATTTTTTGGCCTGACTTTATCTAGTTCTGCATGTGCCCTTTTCCATAGGCTTAAAAAATTATCATCTTTTGATACAGGTATGACTTTAAGACCCAACTCCTTATGTTCAGTTATCCATTCCTCATGGAAAACTGGTATCTCTATTTTAATTGGCTCAGAGGTTTCATTTACTACAATTAAGTTTCTGTAAGGAAAATCCCATTCGACAATGTATCCTCCAAGACTTACCATATGATATGGTCTCATAACAAATTTCATCAAATCACCTCTATAATAATCCAATTACAATAGCCAATACACCCAGCAATGTTGTTCCAAGTATTGTTGGCAACAATTGTCTGTTTGTAAATACTGGGCTGAATGCTGAGAATATTCCCATCATGAAGACAAATATCAATGCTACAACAATATTAACTAAAATAGCCCCTGATGTAATAACAGGCGGAATGCCCAAGAACAGTACTGAGAATAAAACACCAAGCACCATCATGAAAAATCCTCTTGTAAGATATACGACAACCCTGTATTTTGCTGCATATTCCATGTATGGTCCTTCAATTACATCACTTTTTGCCTTAATTATTGAAAATGGATACTCATTCAGTATAATCATGTATCCTATGAAGAATACAACAGCTGCGATTGCACCAGATACTGTGAATAAGAATGGACCATTGACTTGCTGATATGAAACGATATCTGCCAAGAAAATACTTCTTGCTTGAGTTATTGGCGCAAACAATGCCAAATACAATGGAAATGACCCATAAGTAATCATTCTTAAAGATCTTCTTGAACTTATATCTTCTATAAATGATTGTGTAGCGTTATTGTGAACTGCACCTTTAATTTGGTCAGGGAAAGGCATTCTAACAGACATGACTGACTTGGATAATGCACCCATCAATACGTAACATATTTCCTCAACTTTTAATAAACCTACAACAGCAACTAAGCTTGAAAGGGCAGGAATTGCGAAAGCCTGAGGAGTTAACGCAATAAGTAAACATGTAACTACAATAAAACAGATTATTGGCAGGGACTTATACAATCCAGGAACAGGAGATTCAACCTTAACGTTTTCCTTGAACATGAATTTGATTGGAGCAAGTATTCCTGGAGAGAGTACAAAAGGTCCAATCCTTTGCTGAATTCTTGCATGAACGTATTTTCTCTCAATTCCCGGCAGCAATGTTGAAATTATAAAACAGATTATGACAGTTACTGCCGCCACAATAATGGAATTAATCATAACATTTGAAAACATTTTCTATCTCCTGATTATCTCTATTGCCCTGTCCGTACATGTAAAGCAAGGGTCACATTGTACGATACAAAGTTGAGCATCAGTAATCTGATCTCCAATACAAGCATACTGCATTGCACCAATGTTTGCCATTGATGGAGTTCTTATTATACTGTGCCTTACTCTTCCACTTTCAAGTGCATATGAATGATATAGTGTTCCCCTTGGAACCTCTATATAACTTTCATTAATATCAGTGTCAAACATCTCCCAATCCCTGTTAACCACTTTTCCTTCAGGAATATTGGCAATAGCTTGACGGATAATCTTAATTGATTCAAATGATTCAAGAGCCCTCATTACAAGATTTGATTTTACATCACCGCCATTTTGTGTAATCACATTGAAATCGAAGTTTTCATATTCAAACATTGTTGTTCTGAGGTCTCTTGCAACACCGGTTGCCCTTAAACTTGGTCCGGTAACTGCAAGTTCTATAGCCTGCTTTTGAGGAAGTACGCCAATTCCAGTTACCCTTGATAGCAATATTGAATCAGCCATAAACCTTTCTACAAATCCAGTAAGGCCCTCTTCAATTGCATCCATATCATTTTTAAGTCTGAGCAATTTAGCTTCATCCAAATCACATCTCGGCCTTACTCCTCCTAAAACGGAACAACCGTATTGAACTCTGTTTCCCCCAATCATTGCAAGCAGTTCCATGACTATTTCCCTTAAGTAGAATACTCTCATGGAAAATGTTTCATGAGACAATACTTCACAACCATGCGCTAAATACAAGAAATGTGAATGTAAACGTTCAAGTTCTCCCATTATTACACGAATGTATAATGCTCTTTCAGGAATTTCGATACCTAAACCCATCTCTGCAGTTCTGCATGAATTCCATATATGTGCATTAGAACAAATTCCACAAATTTTTTCAGTGAGTGAATTTGCCTTTTCAACAGGAAGACCTTCCATAATCCTTTCAATACCCCTATGATTAACACCAATGGTAATTTCAGCTTCCTGGACTATTTCATCTTCAACAAAGAATCTTACCCTATATGGTTCCAATGCAGCAGGGTGAACTGTACCCATTGGAATTTCAGTTTCAATAATATTGCTTCTTGGTACTTTTTCATCCATTTAATCCCCTCTTTAATCCGCATCCAATAATGTAGGTAACAGTGATACAACTCCAGCCAAAACATCCTGCGGCCTTACAGCACATCCTGGAACTTTTGCATCTACTGGTATAATATTTTCGACAGGTCCTTCAATTTCTTCTGATGGAATATCACCATAACAGTTTTTGTATACTCCACCCATCAAAGCACAGCTTCCTGCAGCTACAACCAATTTAGGATTAGGAATAGCCTTGTAAATTTCCTCCAATGGTTTTCTGTTCAAGTGTGTAACCGGTCCGGTTACAACCAATACATCAGCTTCACGAGGATTCCATGTTAAAAACACATTATATTGTTCCGCATCAAATCTTGGTGATAATATTGAGTTTACAATTTCAATATCGCATCCATTACATCCACCTGTGTAAACCAACATGACATGTATTGCTCTTACTCTTGAAAATGATTTAATACCCATCTAATCACCATCCTCGTTGTTTCTCAATACAGTTGTATCTGACAAGTATTGTGCAATAAATTTAAGTTTATCATCTGAAATTTTAAACGGTTGCTCGATAAATTCTGACACGTCAACTTCCTGATCTCCAACACAGCTTGGGTGAATTGTTCCTTTTTCACCGTATAGTGAATAAATCGGACAGAAATCATGACAGTAATAACATACAACACATTTTTCAAGATTAATTTCAGGTACTTCACTTTTAGTCCAGCCATCAGTAATTTTTACCGGACTTGCTAATTTTTTCATCTCTACCGCACCTGTAGGGCAAACATTGACACAACCTCCACAACCGATACAAGCTTTTTCATCAACCCTATCGTCCACTTCCACAGAAAGTGTTGAGATTTGCCTCTTGAGTTCCATGTCTGTAACCCTATCTGCTGCAAAAAAGATTCTTTTAAAGTTGGTAAAAGCTCCTTCTAAAGCTATTCTAAGTATATTTCTCATTTAAATACCCTCTATTGAATCTTTAAAATTTCTTTCAAACAAAAATGCCCTTGCAGGACATGCATTTTTACATGCTCCACAATATGTACATTTTTCATCATTCACCACAAAGTTACCATCAATTTCATCGATTGCATCGTATGGACATGTTTTATGGCATAATCCACAGTGCATGCATAATTTTTGTTCAATGAAGTTAAATCCATCCTTAATTTCATTTTTATACATAGTAGTTTTTTGAATGGCATCAACAGGACAGTGAACAGCACAGTTTTCACACAATACACATTTATCCAGGTCAACTGAAATTGTTCCCCTGTATAATGTGATTGCATCTTCCTGACATACTTCTGAACAGATTCCACATGAAATACAATCGTCTGTAACTTTACCGTCCCAACTGGCTGTCATGAACTGACGGGCATGAGTCTCGTCACATACCTGAACACATTTTCCACAGCTAACACAGAATCCTGCAAGAGTGGATAGCTCTTTTTCCTCATACTCATCAAAGATGAACATCTCCTCATCCTCTTTTAGAGTATGGATTGGACAGAACTGCAGTTGTTTTCCATGATTCCTGTTTTCTGTGTCCATTGTCGGATCATATCTGAGTGTTCCGAAAGATTTTTTAAGTGAATCGTTTTCACAAACATCGGCACATAACCCGCAATTCAGACAGGAAATGATTTTTCCAGTCGGTTTTTGATTAATCTTATTAACAATGATTTTTGAGTCCTCAACAGAAATTGCATTATGAGGACATGCTTTCATACAATTTAAACAGAGTGTACAACTTGATTTGCTGACTATTTGATGCTTGTTCATGGATCCGTTCGGACAAACATCCCCACATAGCCTACATTCACTACAAATTCCTTCATCCCTATCGATTTTTACATGAATCGCACTTGTTGGACAATACTCCTGACATCTTCCACACAATATACATTTTTCAGTGTCAGTTCCAATGTAAGAGCGAGTAACCTCTTTAACTTTAGTTTCTTTCTTAAATGGGACATTGTCCAACGGAGGATTTAAAACATTGAAAGATTTTATTAAGGTAATCTGTTTGGATTTCTCCATTTCCCATCCATCCACACGACTTGGACAGACTTCTGAGCAAACACCGCAACGTGAACAGATACCATACACAATTCCATCCTCAATAGTGATATTGTTTGTAGGGCAGTTGTACATACACATTCCACAGCCGTTACATTTGGCCCTGTCAACTACATAGCCCCCATAGCTATTTTCAAATATTGCTCCGTTAGGGCAGTTTTTATAACATATTCCACAGGTAAGACAGCTGAATGCTTTGCCGTTAATGAACTTGATAGCTTTTGTAGGGCACTGTTTAATACACTCTCTTTTTCCATCACATGTACTAGTCGATAAAAACATTATAAAAAACTCCTTATTTACTCCGTGCAAATAGTAGTTTGCCTACAAAAATTCCAATTAATGCAGATAAGAATGCTGTTGAAATAGGTAAATCTGTATAAAACGGATAATTACCTGATTGCCAAGCTACAACAATTCCTGCAATTAATATTACCACAAATGAGCCAAGAGTGAATTTTGCATCACTGACATTGAGTTTGATTTGAGAACCTATGAGCAAACCCAATATCAAACCGAATATGATTGGTCCAAATGATATCATTCTTCACCCTCCTCAACCAATTTTTTAAATCCTGCAAATGCAATAACAATTGAGGAAAGACCCACAAATACTTTCAAACCTACAAATATATTGAGATATGGAATGATTCCTGCATTGGTTACATCAGGATAATGGAATGCATTCTGGATTGCAGCAGGAACGACATTGAATAAGTCTGTTCCGAAGTTGTACAGGTAAAATCCTCCAACGAATAAACCTATCAATCCGAAAATAATAAATCCTAACGCACCTACAGATTCTAAAACTTCAATATAAGCATGAGACAGTTCTAATGGAGAATTACCTAAACCATAAACAAGAATGGACAATATAATTCCACTAGCAATCATTGCTCCACCTTGGAAACCTCCACCAGGAGTGATGTGTCCTCCAAGAATAGTCATTATACCCAGACAAATCAAAATGATTGAAATTGGCAAGGAAATGATTTTTAAAATTACACTACCCTGACTCATTGTTTATCCCCCAATAATCCTCTACCGAATATAAGTAAAACAACTAATCCGGCAGTCAATAATATAATTGATTCTCCTAATGTATCGTATGCCCTGAAATCAAAAATAACCACAGTGACAAGGTTCGGGGCTATTTGTGTTCCGAGTGCATTGTAAATATTGCTTACACCAGGGTTAATGATACTGCTTAAATGGAATATTGCATCAAATAATGTAACAGAAAATATCGCTGTCATTACCGCTGCAAGTAAATTACGAATTGTATTTTTACTAGACAAAGTTACCACCCCAGTAAATAAATGTAACAATTATAGCAAGTGTTACCACTGCATAAAACAACATTTTCTCCAAAGAATCTTCCTGTTCGATTCTGAACTTTGGAATAAGCGGAATATTGCTGATTAACACAACAGCCAATATCAATGTGACAAAACCTGCTAGCAGAATACTGATATGCCTTAACAATAATGCAGCCAATACCAATGAAACAATTAAGAATATTTCTGCAGTTATGCTTCCTGAAACATCTGCATTGGTTACAGGACCAGGTGAAAACAATTTCTTGAACTGTTTTACAACATTGAATATTTGGTCATAAAGTTTCATAATATCCCTCCTACAAAGTTAGAGATTCCTGCTGTTACTATATCAGGGAATATACCTAATAAGATAACAATAATTAATAATATGCCCATTGCAAAAATCATTGTTCGTGGAACTTCTTTTTTCTCCAATTCCAATTCCCTAGGTTTTGGTTTTAAAAACATTGTGTAATATGTTTTAACAAATACCACAAATGTAGCTATACTTACCATGATTGCTAAAATTGATATTTCAGGGAATCCGCAATTTAGAGAAGCTTGAACAAGCATTAATTTAGATTGGAAACCGCTTAAAGGAGGTACACCAGCCATTGCCAAACCTGCAATTAAAAGCATGATACTTACTTTTGGATGGTATGCGAGAAGACCTCCCAGTTTACGTGTATCCACTTCATCAGTAGCATTGACAATTGCACCGAATCCTATGAACAGTAATGCTGTAATGATTATTTCATTCAACGCTTGGAAAAGTCCTGCTGTAACTGCATATTGTGTTCCAAGTCCTATACCTAAACCGATGAATCCTAGCTCTCCTACAGCTAAAAATCCTATCATTCTTCTAAAGTCAGTTTGAGTAAGTGCAAGAGAGACACCCAATATCATAGCCAAGATAGAGAAGAACACTACGAGAACTTCAAATATAGGTAATGTTGAATAAATTCTAAACATGATCAATACGATTGAAATCATTGAAACTACTGTGAATGACTGAAGCAATGCTGCTCCATGAGGTTCCGCTTTTGAATAAATTCCAGATTTTATAGTATGGAATGGTGGTAAACCAGATGCGTATAACCAACCAAAGAATATTAAACCGAGTGATAATAAAAATACTGGAGATGTTGCGTCAACCAAACCGTTGTGAACAGCAGCTGCAATATCAGTAACGTTTACACTACCAGTCAATGCAAGCAGGAATCCAATTCCTAAAAGCATCATTGGTGAACCGATTGATCCTAAAATCATATATTTTAAAGCCATTTCATAACTGTAATCTATTGATGAAGCTGCAACGATACCGACTTGTGCAAGTGCTAGAATCTCAAAGAACACAAACATGTGGAATATATCATCTGTAAGTAACATTGCAGTTACGGCAGCAGTACCTAAGAACAATAGGAATAAGTAAGGTCCTGAGACTTTTTTATATTTAGTTAAGTAAATAAATACTACTAAAAATGTCAACAGACCTAACATTGCAATGAAAATTTGCTGCAGGAATGTAAATGAGTATGTAATCGCTGGATGATACATTACATTTGTCACATTATCCATTATCGGAGCATATCCTCCAAAGTAATGAAGTCCATAATGAGAAGCTATAGGGATTATCGGAAGACATAAAGCGACAACAAATGCAAATATCTTTGTTGCCTTGTTGAATTTTGAAAATGCACTAATCAATAATGCAGCCATCAAAGGAACAATTACCATAAGTGGGATTAATTCATTCATCATATTCCTCCTGTTTTGATGTGTCGGCTAACATTACACTAGTGCTTAATGTGCCATATCTTCTGTATAAAACCATTACTAAAGCCAACATAACTGCTAAAGTACTTGCACCGATTACAATACTAGTAAGTACCAAACCGAAAGGCAAAGGATAAGCGGCATTTGCTGCAAACCAAGATGTATCCATTCCAGGCATCAAGATTGGCACAACACCACCAGGTTTATAACCAATAGCAACAATGAATAAGTTAGCACCTTCTTCGATAAAACTAATACCAATTATCTTTTTTATGATATTATCAATGAATATTGCTGAATAAAGTCCAATGACAACCAATGCAGCAGAAGTCAATAATATCGCAAGTTGAGTTTGTGCCATTAGCTATCCTCCCTTTGAGTTTTTTTAACAGCCAAAGCAATAAATACTGGAACAATTGCCGCACCCACAATTGCCTGAGTTAGAGCAACATCCGGCGCAAGCAGAATTTGGAAAAGAACTGCAAGAGCTCCACCGGAAAATCCAGTCAAAATTGCGGCTTTCAATAAGTCTTTTTGAATAAGAGCGAGAATTGCACTTAAAATTATTATAATCATTAAAACGAATTCTAACATCTTACTCCCCCTCATCAATATCCAACATAGTAACTGAGAACCTTTCATCAGCTTTGAGTTTCTCTGAATCTTTACTTTCTAAAGCTTGCATTTTTTCTTTAGAATGTATGAAAGGATTATTGTCTTCTATAACCTCTTCAACAGTTACTAAGTCTAAATTATTTTCTCTATCTTCTTTTTTCCAATAAGCATTAGCTATTGCATGAGCAATGAACGGTGCAAGAATGAAGTATATTCCTGCAAGCAAATATTGGCCAAGACCAATCATAGCAATAATACAAGCAATATCAAAAACACCAAAAATGTGAATTCTTGCATAAACTACATTTTTAGAGTCTTTTTTAAGGCTTAAGACACCAACTGCAGATATAATGATTAAGAACGCTGAAATTAAAAGAAGGGCTGATTGAATGTATTCAATCATTCATCATCACCTCCCAAAACAACAGCGAAAGCAACAGTGCCTACAAAACCAAAGAATATTAAAGCTAATGATATATCTCTATAAAATTGAAGATTATATAAATCGCCAACAATGAGCAATGCCACTGCAAAAGCATTGACAATTACAGAACTTCCTAAAAGCCCCATTGAAGTGGATTTATATGCACTTGCTCTTAAAACAGCCAACATTAATATGATTAATGCAATAACCACCAAATATTTTGAAATAAACAATATATCCATACTATCTCACTCGATTATTTTTAGGAAATGTTATTACTCTAACATTTTCTTAATATATGGTTCAAAAGGAATGATATCCTCTTTTTTTCTTGGAGAAATAGCAGCTACTTTAATAATGTTATTCTCACTGTCTAAATCAACAGACAAAGTACCAGGAGTTAAAGAAATACTGTTTGCTAAAATTGTCTGTGAAACAGGTCTCTCTAATACTGTTTCGACATCAACAATAACAGGATCAATATTTCTTCTCATAATTGAATTAAAACAAACATCGATTGTCGCTTTAATTATTTCATAAATAAGAACTAAGAAATATACAATTCCATAGCCAATTCTAGTCAAAAACATTAAACAAGCTCCATTTCGTTAATATTAATAATAGCCATAATACTGACTAAATAATAATATTATTATTTATCATGATTATTTATTATAAATGTATGCATTTTTTAAAAAAAGCTAATAAAAAATCAATAACATATGAAATAATTTTTTAAAAAAAATAAATACCCCATTTTATAAGTTTAAATAACTAACTGAGAAAAATCAATGCTCAATTTGGAAATGAAGAAAAATTAAAAATAATAAAAATTATATATGATTACTTACAAAATTTAGTCGTGCCTAAAAGGTGGAACCATGGATTTGATAGAAAAATTAGAGCCAGCAATAATATTTTCCGCAGTTATAATCGGACTGATATTCAGTAACATTGACATAATTGCACAAAACAGTGAATATCTGATTAACCTGTTTCTATGCCTAATGCTTTACGGATTATTCCTCGAGGTTCCGCTCAATGAACTGAAAGACAGTTTTAAAAATGTAAAATTCACATCAACCAGTCTCATAATCAATTTCATATGGACACCCCTCTTTGGATACTTTTTAGGATCTTTATTTTTAAAGGGCAACTTAGATATTGTAATCGGATTTTTCATGCTAATACTGACTCCATGCACAGACTGGTATCTGGTATTTACCAAAATGGCAAAAGGAGATGTCAAACTAAGTTTATCCATATTACCAATCAATCTATTGTTGCAAATCATCCTGCTTCCAATATATCTGGTGATATTCTTCTCAAGCGCAAACACAATGGATTACACCCAACTAATGTATTCACTTCTAATTGTAATCGTGATTCCATTCATTGCTGCACAAATTACAAAATTCATTTTAAATACTGATTTAAAAGAAAAAGCAACAGATTTATTCACAAACTTACAAATTTTGTTTTTATCACTTGCAGTATTCTGCATTTTCGCAAGCCAAGGAGAATTATTATTTAACAATTTAAACTCAGTCGTCAGCATATTCATCCCATTAATCATTTTCTTTGGAGTTAATGTGATAATTGACTTATTGGTTTCAGAAAAAGTTAATTTCACATATCAGGAATATGCAAGCCTTACCATGACAACGCTTGCCCGCAATTCCCCATTGGCACTTGCAATTGCAATAAACTCATTTCCAGGTCATGAACTGATATCAATAGCTCTTGTAATCGGACCATTGATAGAACTGCCTGTGCTCTATATCGTCTCAAAATTCTGCTTGTGGGTTAAAAACTCAGGACTGTTCTTTACATGCAACCTATTTTAAAGAAGAAGTGAACTTACGAATTGGTTTTGTAATCTTCCAGCTTTTGGAATTTTCCAATGTGTCAACCTTACGTTTACAGTCATACAACTGTATCGCCAAACTGGCCTCTTTTAGAGTATCCGATTCCAAAATAAGATTTGTCTTATCAATATCATTTTGGGGAATTAACGAATTGTTTTCAAAGTCTATTTTTTGCAGTTCATCTTTAGCTTTTAGGTAAAATTCTTCAGAATCAGAAAATCCCATATAATAAACAAATTTTACAACCTGAAATGCTTCAAACTCTTTTTTGAATTCATTCATGAACCCATTGTCCTCAAGATAGCTTTTAATAATATCTGAGAGAGTAAAAAAGTTAATTGTGTTTGAAGATGAATGAACTAAAGAATCATCATTTTCACGGTAATAATACAGATATTCAGGTACAAATGATATTTTTTTAGCCTTCAGCATGGTCTTGACATGAAATGGCGCATCAGAATATGATTTGATTTCTGGAAATGTAAAATCATCATCACTCATTAAAAATTCACGTTTGTACATTTTAAGCCATGGAGCAAACAAATCATTCAACACATGGCTTTTCACATCTTTATATGTAAATGTGAACTTGTTGAAATTGACCTTACCGAATTCCTTGTCCAAATCAAAAGCAGGAAATTTATATTTTTCATTTCCATTTATAAAAATAGATTTCAGTATGCAAAAATCAGAATCGTTAGATGTGAGATTATCATGCAACTTCTTAAAAGCATTTGAATCCAGATAATCATCAGAATCCATAAAGTAAACATAGTTACCATTGACCCTTTTCAATGCATTGTTTCTGGTCTTTGCAACTCCCATGTTTTCCTGGTCAATTACAGTAATCCTATCATCTGTTTCATATTGTCTTAAAATTTCCAGCGAAGCATCACTGGACCCGTCATTAATGCATAAGACTTCAATGTCCTTGAATGTTTGATTTAAAATACTGTCCAAACATTTTTTCAAATATTCTTGACTATTGTAAACAGGCAATATTACTGAAATTTCGACCATGATATTATTATATCCTACATACTATTAAAAATCTTAGGAGATTACATAGCTTTCAAAAAAATTGTAGTAGAATGGTCCCTGATACAGCATTGCTGCAATAACCAATATGAAAATACAGACAAAACCAAATTGTTTAAAGACTTTTTTTGAAGATAATGGGGCGAATATCTTAATTCCAGCAGGAGTGAATGAATCAAGAACAATATGGGAAAACACTCCAATGAATACTGCCAGTATTATCTCCAGATAGTTGATGTTGAAAATTGGAAGTAAAACAATACAAATAAAAAATACCGGCAAAAATATCATCAAAAGTTTCTTGTTTAAGAATAAAAAACTTAAAAGAGCAATGATAATTGCCAATATATAATACTGATTTTCAATAAGGGTAAATGATGTTATCAATTGAAATGCCCAAATAACAATAAGTGAAACTGCAGATGTTAGTATAATAACACCAAAAATGGAATGAGTGAAGCTCCTATGCTCTGAAAAGTAAAAGCAAGCCCCTAAAAAGACTATAATCAATCCTATCAAATAAGGTAATTTAAGGATGTAAAGCGAAATGAACACTATCAATCCCAAAATAATCAACTTATAGACATTGTCCTTTTTGAATTTATGATCAAAGTCAGGAATATTTGCACCTATCAGAGTTAAAGCAATTAACAGAGGACTATGAAAAAACATCAATGAAAGAATTAATGCAAATATGGAATGTCCCTTATAAGAAGATATTTTAATCACCTTAGTAATTATATAAAAGAATATAAATTAATAGAGTTAACCCGAGAGCATTTGATGAGTAATATAGAAACATTTATATTACAATTGTGAAATAACAATATCGTGTAAAGTCAGTTTTATAATTTATACAATTGACTTGAATATGAATTCAGTACGAAAACTATACATACAAAATAAAACATTGTAAAAAAAAGCTGAATTAACATATATCACCAGGAAAACAATATATGTTAACCCAGTGATTGAATGAAGGTTTGGAAAAAATTATGATTGTAATTTAATTTTGAAATTAATTTGTTGAGGTCTAATTAAAAATATCATAATTTTTCCAAAATACGTAAAACAAATCAATGAAATCTGCTTTACAAATTAAGATTTGAAACTACTTATTTAAATACTTACACTAGAATGCAACAAAAATCATACACCAAAATAATCCAAAAAGCTTTTCATCTGGGAGTAGGACCTATCAACACTGCCACGCACAACATTGCCAAAAGGACATAACACCTCACAGGTAACGGCAGGAACCTTTTTCAGATTACAGACATCTTCAACCGCACCTTTATAAGATGACCCTGCAAAGTCATATGAAATCACATCACATCCAACTGAACGGGCAACATAATTAGCGATCAGAAAGCTTTCAGGTGATGGAGATTTTGATGAAAATACTGACTCAAAACCAGGATTTGAGTTAATAGCAGTTGAGTGAAAGTCCCCAACAAAATCAATTCCTAAATCCAAAACTGCATTTAAAATCAGATTACTTAAAGAATTTTTAATATGGGAAGACCTGTTTAAATCCAACGAATTGAAAGTTCGTTCATTATTCATAGATGATTTTGGAGCGGCAAATGGAATGAAATATAAACTTAAATCGATATCATTACCAATCAACTCATTCATCAATCTTAAATTGGCAATTTGTGGTGACAATTCATTTCCATGAATTCCAGATAATATTAAAAGTTTTTTATTACCCCTGCCCATCTTAAAAATTGGAGTTCCAAAAACAGATTTTTCTAAAATAAATTGATTCAATTTGTTTAATTCAATATTTCCAAATAATTGTTTGTTTCGTGAAATATAACCTCCTGAAAAATCACAGACATATGCAATTTCAAGATTTTCAAATTCATCAATTTTTTTAAAAAGCATAATTAATTATACATTGACGCTCTTATTTATAAATTAGGGATTACATTGAAAAAGTATATTAAAAATTTAATTAGACTAGTCAATTATGAAAGAGATGCGGAAATTGAATTAATGCGATTCGAAATAGCACACATGTCCGGTGAAAAAAGGGAAGAGCTGGGCCGTGCCATCAACAAGGTGAAAGGAAAATATGTTGGTGAAGAACTAGGAATGAAAATAGTCCAGTTCGGGCGGTCTGAAAAAATCGAAACAGAAATTTCAGTTGGAGACATGGTACTGGTAAGTGCTGCAAATCCCCTTAGTAGTGATTTTACAGGAACAGTTACCGAAAAGGGAGCAAGATATATTAAGGTGGCATTTGACAAAAGGATTCCAAGATGGGTTGTAAAAAAGAAAACAAGACTCGATTTATATGCTAATGACATCACATTTAGACGAATGGAAGATAACCTTAAACACTTAAGTCTGAAAGGAAAAAACGCTTTAGAATATATTTTAAGCGAAAGAAATCCAAAAAAGAACAGGCCAACACCATATATTAATTATATTGATCAAAATTTAAATGACTCCCAAAAATCTGCAATTGAAAACGCACTTTCTTGTGAAAACTTTTATTTAATCCATGGCCCATTTGGAACCGGCAAAACAAGAACATTAGTTGAGCTAATCTCACAAGAGACAAGACAAAACCATAAAGTACTTGCAACTGCTGAAAGTAATGCTGCAGTCGATAATATTCTGGAAAGACTAATGGATAATAAAAAATTAAAGCTTACAAGACTTGGTCATCCACAAAGAGTTTCAAAGCACAACATTTCACAAACTTTAGCTTACAAGGTCGAACATCACAAACTGAATAAGAAAATTAAAAAGATTAAAAACAAAATTGACAACCTAATTGAAAAGAGAAGCACATATACCAAGCCAACCCCCCAGTACCGCAGAGGCTACGGAGACTATGATATCCTCTATAACGCCTCCAAGGGAAAAGGAGGGCGTGGAATCTCTCCAGAAAAAATGAAGTCAATGGCACAGTGGATTGAATATAACCAGCAGATTGATGAACTTCACGACGACATCAAAAGAGTTGAAAACAAAATGATTCGTGACATCATAGAAACAAGTGACGTTATCCTATCCACCAACTCATCAGCAGCATTGGAGTCCATTTCAAGAACAAAATTTGATGTTGCAATTATTGATGAGGCTTCACAGGCCACAATTCCAAGCGTATTAATCCCAATTGCCAAGGCCCACAGATTTATCCTAGCAGGCGACCACAAGCAGCTTCCACCGACAATAATCAGCGATAAAGCCCAGAAATTGGAAAAAACATTGTTTGAAGAATTAATAAAAATGTATCCATTCAAGTCACAACTGTTGGATGTGCAATACAGGATGAATTCCCTCCTGATGAAGTTTCCGAATGCTGAGTTTTACAACAACAATCTGAAAAGCGATGCATCAGTTGATGAGATAACAATAAATGACATACTGACAACCAGCAAACATGAAGAGCCCATGCTTTTTGTTGACACGTCAAAGGTTGACGAAACCGGTGAAATGCACCTGAAGGATTCAAAATCAATTGTCAATGAAATTGAAGCGGAAGTCGCAGTAAAACTTGCAAATGATTATCTGAAAATAGGATTAACCGAAGACGACATCGGAATAATAAGCCCGTATGCAGATCAGGTAAAAATCATCCAAGACAAAACCCCCGTTGAGGTCAAAACCGTTGACGGATTTCAGGGAAGAGAAAAGGAAATCATCATCATATCAACTGTAAGAAGCAATGAAGACGGAAATATCGGATTTTTAAGAGACCTCAGAAGGTTAAACGTTGCAATAACACGTGCAAAGCGTAAACTGATAATTATAGGTAACGTAAACACCCTAAAAACAAATCCAACATATGAAAGACTGATTGAGTTTGCAAGACAAAACAATGTTTTGGTCACACCATAATTTAGGCATACCTAAACTTTTATATACTATGAAGTACTACATATTAAATAAAGTATGAAACAATACTTTTAACACAAACTCTTAATTGGGATTTTCTTTTTAAAGCCCATATAACTTTCAACCTCAATTATACTCCCCTAATTAAGAGTTTTCTTCTGCCTTATTTTTCTATCGAATTTTAAAAAAACAACTGAAACTCATGACCTCAAAAAAAACTTTTTTTAAATATTGATGTAAACAATTTCATTTAACAACAAAAAAAATTGAACGAAATAATAAATATAATAAAATTATAAA
>JAFUIW010000133.1 GCA_017473945.1 Methanobrevibacter sp.
ATTAGGAATAAGTTTCCTGTTATTAGGTATTTTTTCAATAATTACAGGAATTTTCGGCAGAACTGGAATGGGAGCTCTTCTTATTATATCAGGAATATTGGCCGTAATATTCGGATTCATATTCACAACCAATATCTTTGCAATACCAATAATCATGTCTTTACAATTCTATATCATAGGATTCTTAATGATTTTGATGGGTATAGCAGGTCTATTTTCAGGAGAACAAATTTCAAAAGCCCTTTCAATTGTAATGATAATTCTTGCGATTATCATGATCGCTATTGGTGCTTTAACAATTAACAACCCGATTATTGCTCCAATATTAATAGGAATATCTTTAATCGTTGAAGGTGCTAATTTAGTTATATTAAAAGATTAAATAAATTCATTGACACAAATCTCTTTTTAGGGATTTTGTTGATGATTAAACTGAGAAAAATTATGAAATCTAAAAGATAAGGATTTTAATTCCTTATTTTTATTCTTTTTTTAATCCTTTGGACTGTCCAATAGGGTCTTTAAGATAATATGGTGCAGCATCAAAGTATATATTTTATAACTGTAATTTTAACAATGCTGATTTACATTCTTGTTCTTTTTCATACTGGTTCATGTATCTTTGGAAGATGCAGATAATGTCACAAATATTTTCCTTTTTTTAAATAATCACAATAAATATATATCTTAAATTATAATCTTATTTTAGGTATTATTATGAATGATAAAATAATTTTAGGACTTCCAAAGGGAAGTTTAAATAATGTAAAAAGAGGTAATACTCATCAATTATTTGTTGATGCGGGTTACGAGGTCAAAGGATACGAACCTGGTGATGAATCTTACGAAATTGAAATATTGAATGATGAAGATATTGTTGCATTTTTAACCCGTCCGCAATCCACTCCCGTTGAGCTGAACAGAGGAATGGTGGATATAGCTATTGTAGGTGAAGACTGGATTAAGGAAGAGTCAGTATTAAGACCAACAAAAACCGTAAAGCTCGGAGATTTGGATTATGGAAAAACCCGTTTGATTGTAGCGGTTCCTAAGGATTCTCCATATGACAGTTTGTCTGATTTGTTCAGGGCAAACAAGGACAGGAAAACTCCAATCTTATGTTTCACAGAATATCCTAATTTAACCAGAAAGTTCATTATGGAAAATGAAGTCTATCAGGAAATCTATGGTGATTCAGTGCCTTTTGTACAAGTAAGAGGTTTGACTGATGGTGACAATGAAATGGTGCAGGTAATCAACTCTGACGGCGCTACTGAAGTTTACATCGCTAAAGGGGCTGACTTGATTGTTGACAATACACAAACTGGAAGCAGCTTGAGAAAAGCAGGTTTAAAAGAAATTGAAACCATTTTGCATTCCTCTGCTGGTCTTTATGCCAGTGAAAAGTGTACTGGCGAAAAGCTAAAGAAAGCTAAAATGATTTATGAGCAGCTTTTAGGTGCAATCACTGCTAAAAAGTATTTTGATGTTAAGTTTAATATTGCAAATTCAAAAATCGATGAGGTTTCAAGTTATTTGATTGACAACAAATTATGTGCTGATGAGCCTACAATTACTGCAGGGTCTGACTTTTCACAGATTAACGTGCTGATTCCTAAAGCAAAATTCCCTGAAATGGTTGATGTTATCAAGGGATTTGATGCAACTTCAATAATAAGAAATGATTTGAAACAATTGATTGAATAATCATCTCATTTTCTTTATTTTTTTTAAACAATATTTATTTTTCTTTAAATTCCAATTCTAACTATCATTATTTATCATTAACATTTATAAAGTATCTTTGACAAATATAACAGTATTATTAGTTATGGGTGAAAACATGTTAACATCTGTACAAAAGGAAATTTTACAAACATTAATTAATTTATATCAATCCTCTAATGGCAAATCTATTAAGGGTGAAGACATTGCGGAGGTTATGAACAGGAATCCTGGAACAATCCGTAACCAGATGCAATCTCTAAGAAGTCTAGGTTTAGTTAAGGGTGTGCCAGGTCCGAGGGGAGGATATAAGCCAACTATCGAAGCTTATCATTCCTTAAACATTTCAGTTTCAGATAGTGATTCCAAAGTCCCAATTTATAAAAACGGTGAAAAATTGGCAGATGTGTCAGTTGCAAGGATAGAATTTACAAGTGTTCCTCAACCGACTGAATGTGAAGCTGCAATAAAAGTTTTAGGAAGCATAAAGGATTTGAATCTGGGCGATGTTGTCAGGATTGGTCCAACTCCAGTGAATAATTTGGGAGTTATGGGAACAATCGTTGGAAGGGATGACATGGACAATATTCTTCTAGTCGACACCACTACAATCAGAAGCATTCCTAAAAAAACTGTGGGAGATATTGCAAGCAAGGATGTGATATCATTTAAGATGGACTGTTCTGTTAAGGAAGCTGCTCGCAAATTGGCTGAAAATGAAATTGATGGAGCTCCTGTAATGAAAAATGGAAAAGTTGTAGGTGTGTTCACTCTCACAGATCTGGTTCAGGCACTGGCTGATGATAATGAAGATAAAACAGTTGGAGAATTGATGTCTCCAAATGTTGTAATAGTCAATGAAGATTTGAAGATAGCCAATGCAATTGAGGTAATGCTTAAAAAATCAATTTCAAGATTGATTATAGCGGACAATGATCAAAACTTACTTGGAATCGTTACAAGAACAGATTTGATTGACAGCATTACCAATTTAGAGCAATTTCCAATAATTACAAATTAATTTTATTTTTAAGTGATTTAATGAAAGTTAACCAAATAAATGTTGATAATGATATGAGCGTTCTGGATTTATTAAACCAGTTTGATGAATCCGGAGTTTTGGGAGCGGGTAGAGTAGCCCGTGCATGCAATATTCTAGCGGACATGATTCAGGATGATGACATGAATGTATTTCTAAGTCTTGGAGGTCCTTTAATACCGGGAGGCATGAGGAATATCGTATCAAAAATGATTAAGGAAGGCCATGTCAATTTAATCGTTTCAAGCGGAGCAAATATAACTCATGATTTGGTGGAAGCATTTGGTGGCGGCCATTATCGTCATGAAGGAAAAGACGATGAGGAGCTAAATGCTGAAGGAATTGGCAGAATTGCAGATATCAATGTAGGGTCTGATGATTTCACAATATTTGAAAGTCAAATAACAAAAATATTTGAAAAGATTTCACAGGAAAAGAAAGTCATATCTATTCAGGAACTTCTTCATGAGGTTGGTCTTTTGGTGGATGATGAAAATTCATTTGTAGCTAATGCGGCTCGGAATAATGTTCCCATATTTGCACCGGGTCTTATTGATTCCATGATAGGTCTTCAGCTGTGGATTTTCTCACAGGACCATGACTTTACAGTCAGTGCTGCAGGAGACATGCCGTTATTGTCAGATATTGTATTTGGCTCTGAAAAGGTTGGTGCTGTTCTTTTAGGTGGAGGTCTTACCAAACATTACACTTTGGCATCCAATGTGATTACCGGCGGCCTTGATGCGGCTATCCAGATTACAATGGACAGGCCGGAAGCAGGCAGTCTTGGAGGAGCACCTCTTGAAGAGGCAAAATCATGGGCAAAGGCAAGATGCGGATCAAGTTTGGCAAGTGTTGTCGGTGATGTAACTGTTATTTTTCCATTGATTTATGCTGCAGCTCTTGATAAAATAAGGAATGATTAAATGAGTTATATAATTTTAGCTATTTTATTTATATTGTCCGGATTTTTCATGAAATATTCGGATGATTTGTTTGATGTTAATGGTAATTTGGCTTTTGCAAGTGTTTTTGGAGTCTTTTGCGGAATTGCATCAGCTTTAGCTTCACTATACAGTGTTGAGGCGACCTATATTTTCATAGCTATTGCAATAGGCAATATATTGGCTCTAAAAGTAGATGGGCTCCATCATATTATCACAGTAATAATGTATATTGTTATTTTGCTTATTGGTGGAATTCCTGATTTGAGTTTGATTGTTTTACTGATATGTATCTTGGGAACACTTGCAGATGAAGTGGGTCATGAATTAATAAGTAAGGTTACACAAAACAAGTTTTGGAATCTATTTTTTGAATATAGGTTTGTAATGAAAATAGTAATATTCTTATTGGCATTATTTGGTTTTATTTCATTCTGGACATTCATATTCTTTATTTTATTTGAATTGTCTTATGTAATGGCGGGATGGTTTTTTGAAAAAATAATAATAAA